>DATBVZ010000627.1:0-4242 GCA_036515095.1 Cyclobacteriaceae bacterium
TTCCGGTCGGTGGTTTTCCAGTCCTTATAGAAAGAACCAATAGCCTCAAGGTAGTCCCTTTCTCTTTCAGATTTCGGAAGCGCTTCAGCCAGCGCCAGAATTTTAGAACCCTTTTCCAGGTAATCGGTACCCGACTGCAACCAAAGGGAATGAAAATTGCTCATGGCGACGCCCCAATAAGCCATGACACATTCCGGATCCTGATCAATCACCTTCACAAAGGCTTTTTCCGCCTCATCATATTCGAATGAGTGCAGAAGTGAAATGGCCAGATCAAATGATTCCTTTACTTCAGCATCGCAGGAAAGAGAAAAATCTATTTCACCAAATTCAGGATCGCCGCATAAAGCTATATCGCCCCGCAGGAGGTCAATGGAGGACAATTCCGCATCAACTCCTGACCGCTTGCTCCCGCAACCGGCAGAACTCAGCACAACCATTACGGTTAACCAGGTAAATGGTGTTTTGATTATTCCCATATACTTCAAGTTTGATACTAAACACCTCAAAATCCCTTTCCCTAAAATGCGGCCTTCCCGGAACGACTTGAAAAGTGCAGGGACAACGCCCTCCTCGGGTCGCTGCTTCAATGGTGGACGAAATTAAGAAAGGAACGCTTCATTACCAACCACGTGACCGTTCGATCGAACACATTCCTTCTTAATAATCTCACGTACCTGCTTAACAATCTATTGAACCCTGGTGTATGGAATGCCTTTCTGTTGCCCTGGCCGTACTCTCTCAAATCAATGGCGCGCGCAATCGGGATTCCATTGTTATCCGGGGCGGTTGCAGGGCTGCCAGGTGGACAACGTATGCGGATAGGTGAGGGCGGATGGCAACCGCAACTAAAAATTATGAAAAATGGTTACTTTTTACGAAAATTTGAGTATACCCTTTGGGTCACCCAGGGTGTACCATACGCTAACCACAAGACCTCACGCATGATCCGCAATTACCTCTCCATCGCCATCCGCAACATACGGAAAAGTCCGCTTTACGCGTTTATCAATATCTTCAGTCTGGCCATAGGACTTGCCGCCTGCCTTATCATCTACCTTTTCATTAAAGATGAAAGAAGCTTTGATTCGTTCCATGCCCGCAACAGGCAGATCTACCGGCTGGATGAAATTCAAAACTTTGCCGGAACGAACCTCCAGAAGGTAGCGCTCTCTATGCCGGGTATGGGGCCCGCGATGGTAGCCGACTTTCCTGAAGTAAGGAATTTCGCGCGGTTCTGGAATCATGGGCAACAACTGTTCATCAAGGAGGAGAAGAGGATACTGATTGACGCCGCGGCGGCCGCTGACAGCACATTTCTCAGGCTGTTCGATTTCCCCCTGCTTACCGGAGACCCTCAAACGGCCTTGAACGAGACTCACTCGGTAGTGCTTACCGAAGAGACTGCCCGCAAATTTTTTGAGGCCCCTGAAGCTGCCGTAGGAAATACCATCACGATTGTGGATGAGGAGTTCAAGATTACGGGAATACTAAGGGATGTCCCCGAAAATTCCCACCTTCAATTTGACGCGTTGCTATCGATGACCACCTTCACCCGTCGGGACGCTCAGTTCAACCATCGTTGGGGATCGAACTTTCTGAATACCTACCTGCTGCTGGAACCTCACGCAGACATCAAAGCGCTGGAATCAAAATTCCCTGATTTTATGCTAAGGCATACGGAAAACCCCGAAGTCAACAAGCACTACACACTGTTTCTTCAACCCCTGAGTGAGGTGCACCTGGCTTCCATGGATATTGAGCACGACTACAACAATTACCGGAAGTTTAACGGCAAATACCTGGATCTGTTTACCCTTATCGGGATCTTCATCTTGCTCATCGCCGGGGTAAATTTTATGAACCTCACCACGGCACGGGCCGGACACCGCTGGAAAGAGATCGGTGTACGAAAAACGGTTGGGGCAAAGAAATTCCAACTCTTCGCGCAGTTCATATTTGAATCCATTTTTCTTGCACTTACGGCGTTATCATTGGCTGTGCTGTTTGATCTGATCTTCGTATCCCTGCTGAACAACCTGATCGGCCGTCAACTTTCCCTGGCCTCATTTTTTGATGAGCCAATGGAATTGATCGTTGGCATCCTCCTGGCCATGGTGCTCGGCCTGTTGACGGGTATCTACCCGTCTTTTTACATGACATCATTCAATTTATCCCGCATATTGAAAGGCGGAAATAAGGGCGATGGCAGATCGATATTTCGCAGCAGTCTGGTAGTTGTGCAATTTGGCCTTGCGCTCGCCATGATTGTGAGCACCCTGGTTGTCCTACAGCAACTATACTTCATGAAAAACAAGGACATGGGATTCAATAAGGATCAGATCATGCTGGTCAGCATGAACCAGGATGCAAACAAGAAATTTGAGATCATAAAAGAGGAATTGCTGTCGGGCAACCACGTACAGGGGGTAACCGCGTCAGGACAACGGATTGGAAATAATTTTCACCAGTGGGGATTTAAGGTGAAAGCCGACACCGGAATTTTGGAAATAACCCCTTCAAATGTCAACGTTGATTTTGATTACCTGAACGTATACGGAATCCAGTTAAAGGAAGGGAGGAATTTTTCCAGGCTCCACGCCGGCGACAAGGGTAAGGCATTTATAATCAACGAATCCTTTGCAAAGGAATTGAACCTGGGAGAAACCGTTGGTACACGCGCGGGCCATAGCTGGTATCCGGATGATTCACTTGGATCAATTATTGGCGTCGTGGAAGATTTCAATTTCAACTCCCTTCACTACAAGATCAATACCCTGTCTCTCGTTGTTCACCCGGATTGGGGTTACGATGAGATGTCGGTAAAAATAGCGAGTGACAATATCAAGGAAGCCATTGCGGATGTGCAGGCTGTTTGGGAAAAACATATCCCCAATTTTCCTTTCACCTACTCGTTTCTCGACGAACATTTTGAAAAACTCTATCGATCCGATCAACAGATGAGCGCGGTGGTTTCCATTATGGCCGGACTGGCCATCCTCATATCCTGCATGGGATTATTCGGATTATCGGCCATTACCACGGAAAAGAAAACGAAGGAAATCGGCATCCGGAAGGTGTTGGGAGCAACCGAAACGCAGATCACTGTCCTGCTGAGCAGAAACTTTGTCTTCCTTATAGGCGTGTCGTTCGTTCTGGTTAGCCCCATAACGTATTGGCTGCTGCGCTCCTGGCTTGATAATTTTGCCTTTCGGATTGCAATCAACCCCATGATCTTTTTACTTGGGGGTATCCTGGCGCTGGCCATTGCTTTGCTCACCATCAGCTATCATACACTGAGGTCGGCCAGGAAGAATCCGGTCAATGCATTAAGGTATGAGTAGCCTTCACAGCCTGGAAAAAAGTCTCATGATCTCGCGACGGCCGTTTTATTGTGCCAGCCCCTGGTGAGGATGGCCGCTATACTTTTTCGTTCGTGGATATCCGCCCCAAAACGAGGCGACGAATAATGGAATGCATTCAAGTTCCCTTTATGCGGGAAAAGGATTCAGGGGTGATCTGTCCCCTACCAGCCAGATATGTCCAAATGGATCGACAAATCCTCCCTGCCTGTGAATCCCCCAGGGTGCTTTATGGTCCCTGATTTTGTCAATACTGCCGTTTGCACCTGCCTCAACAGCACGGGAAATAAATCCATCGGGATCATCGCAAAACACCTCTACTCGTGCAGAGGTGATTCCCAGCTTTGCGGGACTCTCCCATCCGTTGTTGGCCGGTTCACCCAGGAAGAAGACGGCACCCGCAATCTGCAGACCCGCGACTCCCCCCAGATTCCAAAGTTCGACAGCGCCGAGCGCCTTCTTATACCAGGCGACCGCAGCAGGCGTATCCGACACTGCCAGCATAACTGACAGGACGGGCCTTGTGTTTGAATCGGGTGCGTTATCCATAAGGTCTTTTAAAGGGTTGATTCATTACTACTTCTTGAATATCAAAATGATGTAAGAATTATGGCTGTCGCGGTTGCCGTACATTCCTTAGTTTTCTGATTCTTGCACGTATCGAAGGTTCATCTTCTTTTTCAACCCTTGCGATGTGCGACAGATCCGCGTCGTAACATGAGACTCATGCCTGAGGGTTGAATAGAATAGGATTTCGTTTTCAATCACGCCACCGGGTTGTTTGTTTTAACCAGTACCCGGGAGTTGAATCTTACAGAAAACGGGAAATTATCAAACGCATTCAGCGAATTAATTTTCCGGGTTTTCCGGCTCCTGCTAC
>DATBVZ010000628.1:0-3684 GCA_036515095.1 Cyclobacteriaceae bacterium
GAGGAGGGGATTGGAAGGGGAGAGGCTGTCGACGTTGTCAGCCGGAATATTCTTTCCGGTGGGTGTGTCACACTGCCTGACCAGCTCATTGATCATTCCCTGAAGGCCCATAGCCCTTCCGTCATCGGGCGAGTATATGCGCGCAATGCCATAATCCATCAGTTCCCTGATCTCCTGCGGTAAAATTACACCTCCGCCTCCACCAAAGATCTTTATGTGACCTGCACCTCTTTCATGGAGGAGATCGTACATATACTTGAAGTATTCAGTATGCCCGCCCTGGTAACTGGTCATGGCAATGGCCTGGGCATCTTCCTGAATGGCGGTGTTAACCACTTCTTCCACACTGCGGTCGTGGCCCAGGTGGATGACCTCGCATCCGGTCGCCTGAATTATGCGCCGCATGATGTTGATGGCTGCATCGTGACCGTCGAAGAGACTGGCGGCCGTTACAATGCGTACTTTGTTTTTGGGTTTATAGGGATCAGGGGCCTTGTGGCCGGCCAGACCGGTCGTTTGAATTTCTTTCTTCGCATCCCCCAAAATTTCTGAACTCATGGAATAACCATTTTGTAGAGTCTTCAAAAATACGGAATTGGGTGGATATAAATAACCGGACAGCGCGTGCGGGAGGTGATGTCAAGCAATCACAGGGTATCAGGGTCGGTATTGTTCGCGAATGGATTTGAATTCGGATCCCGCCTTCCATTCCGGCCACGTTGATTCGGACGCCAGCCGCCTGCCAACTTCAAAAAGAAGCTTAAGGTCATCGATACCACCTTCGAGGTTCCAGGTAGTGGAATCAAATTCATCCGATTGCTGGTGATAGCGCTCCGCTATGTATTCCGCAACCATCTTGTTGCCATAATCCTTTCCGCTGTCTACGTGGTCGATACCGGAATCGGTGTACAGGGCGGGGATACCTATTTTGGCAAAATTAAAATGGTCTGACCTGAAGTAGTGACCTGCAGCGGGCGTGGGATCGGGCGAGACATACCGGCCTGCTTCCCGGCTCACATCAATCAGGTAATCATCAAGATCAGACTGCCCCAGGCCTACCACCACAATATCCTTCATTTTTCCAAACGGATTTACTACATCCATGTTTATGTTTGCCACCGTGGTCTCTTTTGGGAAGACAGGATACGCTGCGTAGTGAGCCGATCCCAGTAGTCCCTCTTCTTCCGCGGTAACCGCCAGGAATACCAACGTGCGCTCCGGTTTGGTCTCAAGATTGGCAAAAGCCTCAGCGATGGCGATCAACCCTGCGGTACCGCTGGCATTGTCCATTGCGCCATTATAAATAGAATCCCCCGCTTCATCCGGTTGCCCGACGCCCAGATGATCCCAATGGGCGGTATAGATGATGGTTTCATCGGGCCGTTGGGTTCCCGTGATCTTTCCGATGACGTTGTATGAGTTGTTCTGCGTGACCGTGACAGTCAGTTCAGTTCTTGCGCTGATGCCCAATGCCTTTCCCTTGAAACCGGGTTTGCGCGCCGCAGTAAGCTGGGTGGTGAAATCGAGGCCTGCTGCTTCGAATACTTTCTTTGTTGCAGGCAGGGTGATCCAACCTTCAACAGGACAGACAGGCTGATCTGAATCAAGGTATAGCTTTGATGTGTTCCAATTGGGTTGCAGCACGCCGAACGGGTAGCTGGCGGGTGCGTCATCGTGGATAACGAGGCATCCTTTGGCGCCCTGGCGTGCAGCTTCTTCGAACTTATAAGTCCAGCGTCCATAATAGGTCATGGCGCTGCCTTTGAAAAAGGTACTGTCGTCGGTCCCGAAGCCGGGATCGTTGACCATTACCAGTACTACCTTGTCTTTTACATCCAGGCCTTCGTAATCATTCCAGTTGTACTCGGGTGCGATGATTCCGAACCCGGCAAAGACCAGCTCATCGCCATCCAATACAGCCCCATCCCGCGATTGCGTCCAGATCACATAGTCGTCGTAGCCATTCAGTTGAAATTTTTTGTCGTGCCCTTCCAGCATCATTGCCGGATCGGCGGTGGTAGTGATCGCTACAAGAGGAACCTCCTGCAGGTAACTTGCACCGTTTCCGGGTTCAAGGCCGATGGCTTCAAATTGCGACTGAAGGTAATCAAGGGTGCGTACCTCTCCCTGAGTAAATGGCTTTCTGCCCATGAATTCATCGGAGGATAGTTTTATGATCCGTTCCCTAAGGCTGTCGGGTGAAAACGAGGCGGTGTAACTTGCGTCGGTCCCGGAAGTACATGCCTCCATTAGCAAAGCGGCCAGTAGAAAGACAGGAATAGTGCGGTACTGCATGGTTGGTTTACGATCTAACTTCAAAAGTAGGCAATTAATCGGGGAATTATAGTCGGTGCATCCGCTTGTGGGGGACGGTGGCCGGGCGTGCCCCGGCAGCGTTCTTCGGAATTCTTTCGATTATTATTTTTGATTAGTATTAAGGAGTCGTTATGGAAAATGAACCTCTGATCTTTCACGTGACTTCAGTTCAGGAATGGGAAAATTGCCTGAAAGAATCTCATTATTTTCCTGCGGCATTCCTGAAGGAAGGATTTATTCATTGCTGTAAAAGGTCCCAACTGAGCGGTGTATTGGACCGCTACTTCCGGGGCAAAAATGAATTGCTGCTACTGCATTTGAATGCAGACAAGCTGAAAAATACGATCCGATATGAGGCTTCGGCGGGCGGAGCGTTCTTTCCTCATATTTATGGACGAATCCCGAAACCGGCAGTGGTGAAGGTTGAAAACATTGAAAATTCATCCATAACTTGACTGTGACCGCGCACATTCAAATTAATGCATTTTGCCTATGTTTCTTACGTGACCAGAGCATGTGAAACTTGCCTCATCGCTGCATTGTGTCTTTTTTTCATCCGTTATTTTGACCAGGCGGCCATAAAACTTACGCCGACCCGTTTACCATTTCCTGTCGCCGTGGTATATATAAGGTACCGCCGAGTGCAATAATTAGTATTTTTCAGGGCAATACCGGATTGTGTAAAATGACCATTTCTACCTGAAATTTACGGCTCCTGTATTTGCAGGTTTTAATCTAACTCTACGCTGATGCGAGTGGCTCTGTTCCGATGTAATGTGTTGATAGCGATGCTTTTTAGCCAAGTGTCAGTGGCAAACGCGCAATGTCCGGAACCCGGGGTCAATCAGGCCGAGTACGGCACCGATGCCTGGAACGGGTACTTATATGACGGGGTGAATACGTTTGATGCTGCGAACTTTGAGGGAACCCTTGACCAGGCATCGCTGGTGTTTGATGAACAGTTTACAGCCGGAACTACAGATGGGGGTTGCGCGTATACGCCGGAGACCTTTTCTGTTCGATTCAAAAACCGGCAAACGCTGTCGTGCGGATTGCATACGTTCACTATTGGCTCGGACGACGGCGTCCGGTTCAGCATTGACGGCGGGAGTACCTATTTGATCGATATACCTTCCGGAACCGGTTATGCCACCAGTGTTGTTGACGTACATCTGACGGGCGGAGACTATGAGTTGGTTTTGGAATATTATCACAATACCGGCGCCAATCGGGTGAGTGTCGCACATTCGGAAGTTTTGGGGGACTTTGAAGGCGAAATTGCCGGAGATCAGACCATTTGTAATGATCCGGTAGACCCGGTAGAATTTACCAGTGTGAGCAGCGCAACCTTCTGCTCTCAACTTGCAG
>DATBVZ010000629.1:0-5890 GCA_036515095.1 Cyclobacteriaceae bacterium
TGCCGGATCATCTTTTCTACCCGCAGCAAGCATGATTCAGCGACATAAATCTCAATGAGGATGTCCGCAAGATCCATGAGAATTTCCTGTTC
This sequence comes from Cyclobacteriaceae bacterium, assembly GCA_036515095.1. Lineage (GTDB taxonomy): Bacteria > Bacteroidota > Bacteroidia > Cytophagales > Cyclobacteriaceae > ZC4RG29. Next base: position 93 of record DATBVZ010000629.1, read on the forward strand.
CTCAGGAAGCTTCATCATGAACTTCTGGACCGCTGAACCGGCTATCATAAGTCCCGCCTTCTTCGCGTTGGCAAGTACCTTCTTTTCCTTCACAAACAGACCCTCCTCGCTCTCGCCCATATCCGGAATCGCAAGGAGTTCTTTCTGAACCGCCATGGCCGGCGTCATCAAATCGAGTTGTCCCTTCATCGCCCGCTTCACGAGCATATCTAAGGTCAACATCCGGTTGATCTCATTGGTCCCCTCAAATATCCGATTGATACGCGCGTCACGGTATGCTCTGTCCATGGGGGCCTCCGCAGAGAATCCCATGCCTCCATAGATTTGAACCCCTTCATCAACAACGAAATCCAGAACCTCTGAGCCATGCACTTTCATGATGGCGCATTCAATGGCAAACTCCTCCAGTGATTTTAGTCGCGCCCCGGACGAATCTGCCCCGGCAGCAACCAGGGCCGCATACGCATCGTCAATGTTCTGACCCGCCCGGTAACACGCGGACTCAGAGGCAAAAACCCTGGTGGTCATCTGAGCGATCTTATGTTTGATGGCGCCGAAGTTGGCTATGGACGTTCCAAACTGTTTCCGCTCCTTTGCGTAGTTAACAGCTATCGAAATTGACCGCTTGCTCCCTCCGATGGCCGCCGCTCCAAGCTTGATGCGTCCGACGTTCAAAATGTTTACCGCGATCTTAAATCCGTTTCCCCTTTCCGAAAGCAAGTTCTCTTTGGGTACCGGACAATCGTTAAAAAAAATCTGACGCGTGGATGAACCCTTGATGCCCATTTTGCGCTCTTCCTCATTCATGGTGATACCTCCGAAGGTTCGCTCCACGATGAAGGCGCTGAGGTTCTTGTCGTCATCAATCTTTGCAAAGACAATATATACATCAGCAAAACCTCCATTCGTGATCCACATCTTCTGGCCATTGATGACGTAGTGCCTACCATCGGCGCTGAGTACGGCCTTGGATTTTGCACTGTTGGCATCTGATCCGGAATCGGGTTCGGTAAGGCAGTACGCTGCCTTCCACTCGCCTGTCGCAAGCTTGGGGATGTACTTCTTTTTTTGTTCCTCGTCGCCATAGTACAAAATCGGCAACGTACCGATCCCGGTGTGCGCAGATAATGCAACGGCTACGGAATGTCCGCCTCCGAATATTTCCGAAACCAACATGGTTGTATTGAAGTCCATACCAAATCCGCCATACTCCTGCGGTATGGATGTACCCAGCAGTCCCAGGGCTCCCGCCTTATCCAATATCGAAGGCATAAGACCCGTATCCTTCATTGAGTCTATTTCATCCAGCCTGGGATCAACCTCCTGCCCGAGAAACTCCCGGCACGTCTGGGCTATCATGCGCTGTTCTTCGTTCCAATCCTCCGGAATAAAAATCTCATCGGCGGATGTTTGCCGGATGAGAAATTCTCCACCCTTGATTGCCTTGACTGGTTCCGGTCTGGTTTCCATATCCCGATTTCTAATTCAACAATTCATAAACGCCGGCCACTCCCTGCCCGCCCCCGACGCAGGCAGTAACCAACCCGTATCTCTTCTTCTGCCTCCGCAGTTCATTCAGGATCTGGACGGTAAGCCTGGCGCCGGATGATCCCAGAGGATGCCCCACGGCTATTGCACCGCCATTGGGATTGAGCTTTGCCGGATCAATCCCGAGTTCGCGGACTACCGCAAGCGACTGCGCGGCAAAGGCCTCATTCAGTTCGATTACATCAATGTCCCCAAGCTTCATCCCCGCAAGCTTCAGCGCTTTCGGAACAGCGCTCACAGGCCCTATCCCCATTATGCGGGGCTCAACGCCGGCAACGGCGTAACTTTTCATCTGCGCAACCGGTGTGAGATTAAGCTCCTTCAACTTCCTTTCGGACATCACCAATACGAATGCCGCGCCGTCTGAAGTTTGCGATGAATTGCCAGCAGTCACGGTACCGCCCGCTGCAAAAACGGGCTTGAGTTTGGAGAGTGCCTCTATTGTAGTGTCGGGCCGTACTCCCTCATCGGTATCCACTACAAATTCGCGTGTCTGCCTGTTCATGTTTCCGTCAACAAAGGTTTCCTTCACCGTTACGGGAACAATTTCGTCTTTGAATTTCCCGGATCTGATCGCTGCGCTGGCTTTCATGTGCGAGTGGTATGAAAACTCGTCCTGATCCGCTCTTGAAACACCAAACTGTTTGGCCACTGCCTCTGCGGTCAAACCCATGCTGGTATAATAATCCGGATTGTTTTTTGCGATCTCATAATTCAGAGCGGTCCGCCAGCCCATTACAGGCACCAGCGACATCGATTCCGTCCCTCCTGCAATTATGATATCGGCCATGCCGGCATGGATCCTTGAAGAGGCGATCTGTATTGCTTCAATACCGGACCCGCAATACCGGTTGATCACCATGCCGGGAATGTCCTCACCCAGTGCCAGCAAAGAAATCATGCGCCCCATCTGCATGCCCTGTTCCGCCTCCTGCACCGCGTTGCCGACAATGAGATCATCGACCATATGATTTTCCAGTCCCGGAACCGATTTGACAAGGTGCTTTATTACTACCGAGGCGAGATCATCCGGCCGGGTAAAACGGAATCCTCCCCGCTTTGCTTTGCCAACCGCAGTACGGAAGCCCGTTACAATGTATGCGTCCATAGGTCGTATTTTTTACCTTCACCATGATTCTACACCAAGCAAGAGAACCGGCGCACGATGTTTAACTGTTTGTCCAACTTCACCATGCTCCATTGAACTTCTTGATTCGCTTAGGTTATCGTACAATCCGTGTTCTCTTAACTCGGCATATCACGTTTAGGTTAACGTCAATTCCTTAAAGGCTTTCCTCCCGTCAGTATAGACTGGATTCGTTCCAATGTCTTGCGTTCCCCGCAAAGGGAAACGAAGGCCTCGCGCTCAAGATCAAGCAGGTATTGCTCGCTTACTTCCTGAGGTGTGGACAGCTCGCCGCCACACATTACGTGAGCGATCTTTAAGGCGATCTTTGCATCATGATCGCTGATGTAATTTCCCTCCCTCATTCCGAAAATTCCGGCATGAAACAAAGCCAGGCCGGTTCTTCCCTGAACTTTAATGTTCTCCGCCTGCAAGGGCATCGTATATCCGGAACGCGCCATTTCCAGGACTGCAGATTTTGCATCGGCCAACTGCCGGTCGGCATTAACAGATATGCGGTCCATTTGTCTCAGCACACCCATCATGCGCGCTTCCTCGGCCGACAACCCTACTTTTGCCGTGGCGATTGTCATGAATGCATTTTGCAGGGCGTTCAATTCTACATCTCCCGGCTGGAGTGAATCACTGACGCGCTTCGTGAATTCCTTCGTTCCTCCCCCTGCCGGAAGTAAACCCACACCAACTTCCACCAGGCCTATGTAAGCCTCCGCTGCAGCCTGCACCCGGTCAGCATGCATGGTCATTTCACATCCCCCGCCGAGCGTACGCCCCCTCGGGCAGACGACCACCGGCACTGCTGAATACCGGAGACGCATGACTGCATGCTGAAATTGCTTCACCATGAATTCGATATCATCGTAATCCTGTTCGATGGCATACATGAAAAGCAAACCCAGGTTTGCCCCGAGCGAAAAATCAACACCCTGATGGCCGACAACAAGTCCTTCGTATTCCTTTTCAGCAAGATCTATCGCTTTGTTGAGGCCCTCCATTACCGGACTGCCCAGTGTATGCCCCTTGCTGTCCCAGGAAAAGTTGATCACGCCGTCTCCAAAGTTGGTAATTGCCGATTCGGAATTGCGCCAAACAATGTTATCGCGGAGATTTTCCAGGATAATGAACGATTCCTTCCCGGGAATCGGTTTGTGGGAATGCGATGGTATGTCGTAATACAGTCGTTGATTATCCACCACCTTGTAAAAGGTGGTATTTCCCGTGGATAGCATCTCATAAACCCACTGCGCCGCACGGTGGCCTGCCTGCTCCATGGCCGTCAGTGTCGGACCAACACCTGCCGCATCCCAGGTTTCGAAGGGACCGACCTCCCACCCGAAGCCGGCAGAGACTGCATCGTCAATCTTATACAACTCATCCGCTATCTCGGGAATACGATGGGATATGTAGCTGAACAGTGCATAAAAGGAATCACGATAGAATTCACCTGCTTTGTCGTTGCCGGAAAGCAGTACCTTAAACCTATCCCTTACATCCTGAATGGTTTTGGTTGATTCGAGTGTAGCGAAGGATGACTTTGATTTTGGCTCGTACTGAAACGTTGAAAGGTCAAGGGTCAGGATCTCCGTTTGACCCTTCTCATTCCTCGTCTTCCTGTAAAATCCCTGACCGGTCTTGTCTCCCAGCCATTTATTTGCTTCCATCCTCAGCAGCACTTCGGATGGTTTGAAAACATCCCTGGCCTCGTCATCAGGCAGACCCTGATATAGGTTCGAGGCCACCTTTATCATCGTGTCCAGCCCCACGATATCGGATGTCCGGAATGTGGCCGACTTGGGTCGTCCAATTACCGGTCCGGTAAGTTTATCGACCTCGTCAATGGTAAGGCCCAGTTTCCGCATCGAGTCAATCACCTTCATGATGCCGAATACGCCAATCCGGTTTGCAATGAAAGCGGGCGTATCCTTACAGAGCACGGTGGTTTTGCCCAGATAGAGATCACCGTAGTGCATCAGAAACCGCACTACTTCAGGATCAGTATGTTGTGTGGGAATGATCTCCAGCAATTTCAGATACCGCGGCGGATTAAAGAAATGCGTGCCACAGAAATGCTTCCGGAAGTCCTCGCTGCGGCCTTCCAGCATTTGCGCAATGGGAATGCCTGACGTATTCGAAGTGATCAATGTCCCCGGGCTGCGGTGTTGCTCAACCTGTGCAAAGACCTTCTTCTTGATTTCAAGATTCTCGACGACTACTTCGATAGTCCAGTCGCACCGGTTGATCGCCGGCATGTCATCTTCAAAATTGCCGGTCTTTATCCGTGTCAGAAAACGCAAATCGTATAACGGTGCCGGACTGGACTTTACCGCACGATCCAGTGACTGCTGAACAATGCGATTTCTTACCTGCTTCGATTCGAGAGTAAGCTTTTTGCTCTTCTCCTCCTCGATCAATTCCTTCGGCACAATATCCAGCAGCAATACCTGACACCCGATGTTTGCAAAATGACACGCGATTGCGGATCCCATCACACCGGAACCTAAAACTGCAACCTTACGTATCGGGCGATTCATATCAATTAGTAACGTTCACTATTACCCAATTCATTTCTCAGGCCTTTATGCGTTCAAACAAATCCGGCTTCTCGACTACCTTGTTTATCTCACCAAGGACTTCGAAGAACACGTTGAGTTTTTGCGGCGATACCTGCTCAAGGACCGTATTGTTGAACAACAATACAACCTCGCGGGCCTTCTCCTTTTTTCTCCGGCCTTCGCTGGTCAGGAATATGCGCACCGACCGTTTGTCATTCGAATCCGGTTCGCGGCGGATAAGCCCAGAGGCTTCCATGCTCTTAAGAATGCGCGTCAGGCTTCGCGCCTCCAGGCCCATCAACGGCGCAATCTTCGTGGCGTGCGTACCTTCATCCGAGTTGATATTGAGCAACACAAAGCCCGTAGACATCGTCGCCCCATACCGTGCTGCCTGCTGATTGTACATTCGTGCAATCGCATGCCAGGTGGCTTTGATATTGTAATCAACTGTTTCCTCCCGCCTCATAGCATTCGTTCAGGGAAACGAATGTATAAAAAATTGTTATGCATGCATACTATTTTAGTTCCAAAATTTTCCCTCGGCATACCGCTGT
>DATBVZ010000630.1:0-6136 GCA_036515095.1 Cyclobacteriaceae bacterium
GAAGACTTCTCAATCATAATTCAATCAGGAACGAACTACACCTTTTCCGGGGCGACGGTAACCCCAACGCTTGATTTCACAGGGACACTTGCCGTCAACCTGGTGGTCAATGACGGAACAAGCAACAGCGCACCGTTCGCATTTGAACTAGCTGTTGTTGGAGAAAATGATCCGCCGGTCATCACCGGTCAAAAACAACTCAGCATGGCTGAAGATCAGACCATCACGATCCAGTTGACGGATCTGACGGTTAACGATCCGGATCCCGAAGATGTTTACCCGGGCGACTTTACCATGACGCTCATGCCAGGCGACAACTATACGCTGTCGGAGGCCACGGTCCAGCCTGCCGCCAATTATTTCGGAACCCTCACCGTACCGGTTCGGGTGAGCGATGGCGTCAACAACAGCGCGCCATTCAACCTTCAGATCCAGGTGAACCCGGTCAACGATCCGCCATCCTTCGCACCCATAGCCAACGTCATCATTGCAGAAAATACGGAGGATTATGCAATACAGATCACCAATATTTCCGCCGGTCCTCTGGAAATCCAGAATCTTAGTATTCTGGTTAGTTCTTCCGACGAGAATATTTTGCCTCCGCCGGTTTTCAGTCCTCCCTACAATGGCACAAACAACACTGCCACGATACTGCTGAATCCGTTGGCAAACAAGACGGGAACGGCTACCGTGACTATCACCGTTATCGATCCTGGTTTGCTGGAAGCCAAACAGACATTTACCGTCACCGTGGAAAATATCAACGATCCGCCAACACTTAACCCAATAACGTATGGTCCCATACCCGAGGATTCACCTGAACAGTCCGTACCGCTGACCGGAATAACCGCGGGTCCTGGTGAAACACAAACACTCACAGTGACCGCCACCACCGACAAGCCGGAGTTGTTTGAGACGTTCGAGTGGACCTATACAAGTCCCCAGACCACGGGAACGTTGAACTTCCTTCCCAAACCCGATGCCTTTGGCAGCACGGTAATTTCAGTCACTGTAACCGACAACGGAAGCAACCAGGCTCCGCATGTGAATTTTATTACAAGGACATTTACGCTGCAGATCACGGCTGTAGATGATCCACCGGTATTTCAGACCGAACCGGTTGAGGTTGCTCTGATCGGGGAAGCGTACGAGTACCTGATTGAAGTGACGGATAATGACCAGGGAGCTGTAATCACGATCGAGGGTCTGCAGGTTCCCGGTTGGCTCACGTTGACGGAGCTGAGCAACGGGAAAGCTTCGCTCACGGGGACGCCACCTCCTGGCTCTGCAGGGCCCGCTATGGTAAGCCTGAGCGCGAAGGATGATAAAGACCTTACTGCGATGCAGAATTTTACCCTTATTGTCGACACCAGGCCTGAGGTGAGCGATTTCTCCCTTACGGGAAACGAGGACGAGTCAATCGCCATTGAACGACTGAAGGTTGAGGCCGCTTTTTCCGATGATGACAACGATTTGATACAGGCTGTAAAGATTGTAAAGTTGCCGGCAAATGGCCAGCTTTTTGTAGGCAGCCAGGGTATCAACGAAGGTCAGGAGATCAGCGAAAGCGACCTGGGAAACCTTAGCTATAAGCCCCTCCAGGACTTCACGGGTAAGGACACCGTTGTTTGGAATGGAACTGACGGCTATGCTTACGCTACACTGGATGCCCGTATTTTCATTACGGTGAATCCCATCAATGACCCGCCGGTGATCGTTGCCCTGGAGACTGCGATTCTTACGGTGAACGCAGGAGAAGGCCCGGTTCCGATCAGCACGGAATTTGAGGCACAGGATGTGGATAATGAGTTCCTGACTAGCGCAGAGATTCGTTTCAGGGGTCAGAATTTCGTTGCGGAGGATGACTTGCTCATTTTCGAGCCTACGGCCAAGATCACGGGAGAATACATTCCGGCTTCGGGTATTCTGGCCCTCACAGGAACAGCAACCGTTGCAGAGTATAACGAAGCCATCCGGTCGGTCAAATACGATAATGTCTCGGCCGTGTTTTCAGCAGAAGAGGTCGTCAAGACCATTTCGTATACAGTGGATGATGGACAGGCGCTCAGCGTGCCGCGTGACCGCGAAATCAAGCTTATCGATACGTTTGAGGAACTTGTGATACCCAATGGATTTACACCGAACAACGATGGCGATAACGATATATGGTTTATTACCAATATCGACCGCCACATTGATGCCAGTGTACGGGTATACACAATGATGGGGCAGGTTGTCTACACTTCGGATGGATTTTACGATGGGTGGGACGGAATGTACAACGACAAGCTGCTGCCTACCGACACGTATTATTACACGATTGATTTAAACCTTCCCTTCCGCAAGAAGGTCTATAAGGGCGCCGTAACTATACTGCGATGAGATGAGGAACTTTACGCTTGGTACCACCCTGTTTCTGATACTGACCGCCGGCACGTTGGTACGCGCCCAGTTTGTGCCCAACAGCAGCCAGGCTTTCCAGCTTGCACCGGCATTTAATCCCGCGTTCACCGGGGTTGAGGGTTTTACCAGCATTAAGATCGGGTACCGAAGCCAGTGGGCATCGTTCCCGGGTGCGCCGCAGTTTCTGAACCTGGTTGCAACGCACAGGATCAACCACCCGGCAGACGTAACGCACAACGCACTTCGCTCCGGAACGCCAATTACGACAGACGAAATTCCAAGGTCAAAACGCATTGTCCACGGGCTTGGCGCGACGCTGATGCACAATTCAAACGGCTCCCAGGGAATCATCGAGACGCTGGAAGGAGGCGTCACCTATGCGATTCATTATCCGCTCAATTCCGGCTACTTTCTTGCCGGAGGTGTTGCCTTCAACTACGGCAATATGCGCATACGGTGGGACAAAATTGTGCTCAATGATCCCGATCAGTTCATCGACAAGGCACAGGGCTCTTCCTATACGAACTACAATGCCAGGGCGGGGATCCTGTTGTATTCACCAAGACTTTATGTGCATGCGGCGTACCTTCAGTTGTTCTCAGACACAAAGACCGGGGCGCTGACGGAGATAGGATACCGGTACAAGGCGACGGCCGGCGCGGGAATGCGGTTTGCCCTGAGTCCGCTGGTTGAATTGAGGCCCAGTCTGCTGGCCGTTATGGATCAATACGACAACATAGACATCGATTATTCGTTAAAAATGTATTATGAAGAAAGGGCATGGGGAGGGTTTTCATACAGGGACAATGGCTTTGCCGCACTCATCCTTGGATTTGAATTCAATTCATTGGTGGGCGTTTCCTATTCGTACGAGATTTCAACGGGAGGATTGCAGGGATTCAATAACGGGAGCAACGAGTTGATCCTTGGATTGAAGCTTGCTAACTTTCGAAAACAAACTCCATACACATGGTGAGAATCGTGAAGTTGATAGTTGGTGTTGTTCTTTTTTCAACTCCCCTGATGCTCCCCGCTCAGGTGTTTGAATTCGAGGATCCGGAACCGCTGCCTTTTAATGTCAACAGCGATGCGCAGGAGGTTCTTCCCTTACTCTCGCACGACGGCAAAGCGCTTTATTTTTCCCGGTCACTGTATGATCAGAATGTCGGGGGTACGTACTCCGGGCATGACATCTGGGAGTCGGAAAGAACCTCATCGGGATGGACACGGGCAATCAATTCCAAGGACCGGTTGAATACCCGGGGAAATGATGCGCTGATCGGAATCAACAGGGGCGGCAATACCATTTACCTCATGCGTACCTATCCCGGGAAAAAGGTAGGCGGGATATATTTCAGCACCCGGAAGGCAGGGGAATGGCCGGAGCCGCAGCTGATCCCTATCGAAGGCCTGGAATCGCAGGAGGCCCTGGGATTTTATATGCACCCCGATGAAAACGTTCTGCTTATTTCGATGAAGGCCTCTGATTCACAAGGGGAGGAGGACCTCTACATCAGCCTGAAGTCTACCTATGGTACCTGGTCGAAGGCAGCCAACCTCGGCACCACCATCAACACCACGGGGTATGAGATCTCCCCGTTCCTGTCGGAGGACAAAAGAAGCCTGTATTTCTCCAGCAGCGGCCACAAGGGGCTCGGCGAAGCGGACGTTTTTGTTTCGTACCGGCTTTATGATTCCTGGGAAACCTGGACCGTTCCCCGAAACCTGGGAGAAAAGATAAATTCGAAAAAGTTTGACGCGTACTTTTCCTTGTATGGCGACACACTGGCCTACTTCACCAGCAACAGGAAGGGCAGATTTACGGACATCTATACCACCAGGGTCAGGCAGGCCGGTCCCGAACGCATTGTGATCCCCCTCCAGGAAGAAGAAATTGATTCGCTCATAGGCACCAATGTGGCGCGCAAGGTTGAGTTCAATGAACGAAGTACTTCACTCAGCGCCAATCAGCGGGAATTGCTGTGGTACATCGCCACCAAGCTGATCAGCCAGAAAGACGTCAGGATCATGCTGGTACCATCCGGGGAGGATGACAAGGATATCACCAATAACAGGCTGAACTCCATTATAGCGCAACTGGCAGGTGCAGGCATCGAGGGTTCGCGAATCAGAAAGACGGAGGATCAGTCCGCACAATTCGCCCGATTGACTGAGCCGCCCACGCGGGGTGAGGTTCATTTGGTGCTCATCCGGTAGCCCCTGGGAAGCGACCTGAAAAGGATGAAGCGGATAGCTCAATTCCGGTAACGCGGTAGCCGGAAACGGTATAGAGGAGTTCGGAGTTGCACCATGGTTTCCGGCAGGCGTTTACGTTCGCTTAACAATAAAAAAATTTCGAAAGGTTGTGTTCCTGTCCTGTTATTTTACGTATAACAAAATCCAGGCTGGCAACACTCCGCATGGTTATTGCTGTTGTTTGTGTCGATGAATAAACTGAAGGTCTGATGGGGCTGAGATCAATTATTAGAGCGCTTTGGAAGAGAAAATTGACACTGATCATCGTGCCGGTGATCACCATGTCCGTCGTATTCGTTGTGCGGTTGTTCGGCGATTGGCAGTATACTTCCACCGCCCAGCTTTCCACGGGAATCACGGCAAACCGGAAACTCGCAGACAAAGAGGACCGGCTGGCTCCTGACGAGCTGGAAATCGAGTTTACCAACCTGGTGGAAGTCATCAAGTCAACTTCCGTTATTAACCAGGTATCCTACCGCCTTCTTCAGAATGACATACCCTCGTCGAGCATCTCGTTCAGAAGTCCCTCACGGGGCAGTGTCCGTGATGAGCTGGGAATCAGCCTGCTGGCAAACGAAGACCTCTACCGCCAGATCCTGGACAGAAAACTGGAGACCCTTTCCTCCCTTGATGCGATTTCCGAAGATGAACGGATGTTGCAAAACCTGATCAGCGTTTATGGTTACGACAATAAATCACTGCTGGAAAATCTGATCGTAACGCGGATACCCAATTCCGACTATGTGGAAATAACGTTTACTTCCGAAAACCCCAAACTCTCTGCCTTTGTCGTGAATACGGTTTGCACCGAAATCAACCGTTACTATACCAATCTGCAGGCAACGCAATCGAGTTTCTCGATAGAGTCGCTTGCGCAGACCGCAGTACAGCGGAAGGATGACTTCGACGACAAGCTCAGCCGGCTTCAGGCTTTCCGTGCAAACAACGATATCATTAACGCCGATGTAGAGAGCATTTCCAGGATAAACCAGATCAAGGGGTATGAGGACCAGATGGCCTCCGAACAGGCTAAGCAACGGGGACTTGAGCTGACGCTGGCCAGCCTGGACGTGCGCATTCAGGACGGCGAAGGCGGTTCCAATGGAAGATTGAATGACGAAGTGGTGCATACGCGCCAGCGGATCACCGCCTTCAATGAAAAATACGTGACCGGCGGACAGACTGACCAAAAGCTGCTGGACAGCATTACGGCGCTCCGCAGCAGACTGGATGAGCTTATCAAGCGAATGGAACAGGCGCCTAAATACACGCCTGCGGAGCTCAGGAACCTCCGCGAACGACGGGATCAGACGCTGGTCGATCTGCAGATATCGCGCGAAAACCTGGCAGCCCTTAACCAGAAACTGAATGCCCTTCGATACAATATTGGCGACTTTGCGGACAAGGAGGCTACCCGGAAGTTGCTGGAAGAGGAAGTTGAACTTGCCCGTGAAGAATATCTTGCTGCCCAGGATCG
>DATBVZ010000631.1:0-3160 GCA_036515095.1 Cyclobacteriaceae bacterium
AGCGGTTTCGGGATCGCCGTTGAGAATGTGCAGTACACCATATCCGTCAAGTTCCGGCATCATTATATCGCACAAGATCAGATCAGGGTGTTCTTTCTGAGCCAGTGCGACGCCCTCCTTTCCATTCGCAGCGCGGATAACGTGGTAATGCGCGAGTTTGAGAATACTGGTAATGTTCTCGGACATCTCTTCATTGTCCTCGATCAGCAGGATGGTATGACTCATGATTTACCTGAATAACCGGTAAATTTAATCATCCCCGTTATTTTTCAATGCTTTGGTGGTGGGAATCCTGACAATAAAGGTGGAGCCCTTGCTGACCTGACTGGTAAACTCGATAGACCCTTTCAATAGACGGACATACTTCTTCACGAGGTTAAGGCCCAAACCCGTACCCTCGATGTTGCTTGCGTTCTGACCCCGGAAGAATCGCTTGAATATCTGCCCCTTTTCACTTTCCGGTATGCCTGCACCCTGATCGCTTACCGTTATTCGCATCAGGTCGTCCTTTAGCTCTACATCCAACTCAATTTCTTCATCCGCTGATGAATACTTGATCGCGTTGGTCAGCAGGTTCATTACTATGTTCTTGAGCAGGTATTTATCGGTCTGTATGAAGTCATACTCCGAATCAAGTTTGAAGACAATATCCTGCCTCACTTTTTTTATGGAAATCACTTCCTGCAGGATGCCCTCAAGAAAAGGCTTGAGCTCTACGTCCGACAAGTCGACCTTGATTTTTCCCTCCTCCAGTTTTCCGATGGACAGGAAGTTGTTCAACAGATCCGTTAGCGTGTGAACGGCCCTCTTGATCTTGTCCATATAGGACAACTTTTCCTGTTCATAATCATCACCTGCATAATTTTCCAGCAGAAAAACGGAGGTAAGGATTGTACTCAACGGTGTCCTGAATTCATGCGAGGCCAGGGTAACGAACCGGGACCGCAGAATATTGAATTCCTTTTCCTTTTGCTGCGCTTTCTTGAGGCTGCCCTCCAGCCTGATCATTTCCGTAATGTTCCGGATGATAACCAGTATTTCATCAGACTTTTTTCCTGAACCCGTAATTGGCGTCGAACTGACATGGTACGATTTGTTATTGGTCATGACCTCATAGGCTATCTCGTCGCCGTCAAACGATCGTTTCAATTGGGAAATAGCGTTGTGGTTAATCGACGGATGAAATTTCTCATTTATCACTTTTCCCAGCCAGTATTTCTTCGACTTCTTCAGGTCCGGGACTTCCTTACCCCCGATAAAAAGAAATTTCATTTTCCGGTCCAGGGCTAACACCACCCCCTCCGGAAAATTCATGACAATTGAATTCTGAATCCGTTCACTGCGATCGAGAGTTGCCCTTGACGACAATCCTTCAGAAGGCTTTTTATTGGCCGGCGTTTTCTCTTTCCGAACCGTCCTGGTAGTGCGTACCCCCGCCAGAACACCCACCGCGAGCATAAGGAGCAGCGCAGGAAAATGTTCCGCCGGGGAAAGATCTCCAAACGGTGCACTGCTGACTCTGGCAATATCCAAAAGGGGAATTTCTGAAGGGATCATACTATTATATCTAACGTGTTTTATGAAAATATTGGCTGAATGCACAGGCAAAAAGGAATCACCAATACTAACATAGCATATCCATACCCGATCCCTGCGGGATCGCCCCTCACTCCTCCTTCCTCAGGAAAGGGAAAAAACAAAAGCGGGCGAGCAACCCGCTTTCGGACCAAATAGTTTAGTGCCTTTTACAGCAGTTATTCTACTTGTCTGTCATGGTCCACAATGCCTCCTTGACCAGGTCACAGTTTTTGGTTCCGCCTGCAGATGACTAGTTTCATGCCTGTTACCGCATTTATTTCTACCCATCCTGACCTGATCGGACTTGCACTATGAACCAAGATTGCGAAAAGGTAACATTTCACCGCCTCCGGTTGCCATGATCGGCATCATCGGCCCTTCAGATTTTTGTCGGAGGACCGAAATTATCCCTTTTTTCCCATCTGAGCAGTTTCGCCGGCTTGGTTAAGGAATTATACCAACATGATTCCTCTCGTTATTGAGGTTCCCGCTCCCCGACACTCCGGTACCCATGCAACTCAGAATTCGCACTTCGAATTCCGGTACGAAATCAATGGGGGTATGTTTCTGGGGCGGACAAATCGCCGGCTACTGCAGTTTGGTCGACGGTGCGCCTGGCAGACCTTGGAGTGCCACAACCAATCAGGCCATACTGCGCGGTTCGGTAGGCAGTTTCTGATAAATGTCCTTTATTTGTTTTTTCACCCTGGCATCTATGTGCGACGATTTGGTTCGTGTTCTACCTGCAACAATGCTTCAGCAATTCGGGAAGATACTGACGGGGCTCGGATTTCCGCAACCTAAAGCTACACTTGTGGCACGGGTGTTTATGGAGAACAGTCTTGATGGGGTGTATTCGCATGGGGTCAATCGCTTTCCCAAATTCGTGCAATACGTCAGGAATGGCCTGATCAATATCCAGGGCGAGCCGGAGCGCGTCCATCAGTCCGGCTCGCTGGAGCAATGGGAAGGTAACGGTGGACCAGGAATCCTTAACGCCCTTCGGTGCGCCGAACGCGCCATGGAAATTGCCGGGGAGTATGGGATCGGATGTGTTGCCCTGGCACACACCAATCATTGGATGAGGGGTGGAACATACGGATGGAAGGTTGCCAAATCGGGCTATGTATACATAGGGTGGACAAATACAATAGCTAACATGCCGCCCTGGGGGGCTAAGGATCCGAAGTTAGGGAATAATCCGCTCGTCATCGCTGTTCCTTTTCAAAATGAGGCTATCGTTCTGGATATGGCAATGTCTCAGTTTTCCTTTGGTGCCCTTCAGCATAAGAAAATGAGAAACGAAAGGCTTACCGTACCCGGCGGTTATAATAAGGAAGGAAATCTTTCCGATGATGCCGCTGAGATCCTGGACACCCAAAGGGTCTTGCCGGTAGGTTTCTGGAAGGGAGCGGGGCTTTCTTTGTTGCTCGACATCCTGGCAACCATTCTTTCCGCCGGCCATTCCGTCAAAACTATCAGTGATCAGAAAGAGGAATATAATTTGTCCCAGGTCTTTATCGCCATTTCACTGGACGGATTGAAGAACTATGATTACATTGATTCCATGGTGGAGGAAATT
>DATBVZ010000632.1:0-5524 GCA_036515095.1 Cyclobacteriaceae bacterium
CGGAGCGTTGAGGGCATTATTTTTTCTTTTTTGACGATCTGGCCTTCTTGTTGAACTCCAGGCAAAGCGTTATCCAGTAGTCGAAGTCTTTCTTGGATTTCATACCCGTTTCGTCTACCATCACATATCCCTTCATCGGGCGACCGGTGAAATCCATGACCCTGCAGCCGGTTCTGGAAAGTGCGGCCTCCTGGGCCTCCGGATCGATTCGGCACATCATTTCGTCCTTAATGATGCCGATGCACATCTTGTCGTTCACCATGAACGTCAGACCGCCCATCATTTCCCTTTCCTTTATCTTTTTTACGTCCGCTAACCGTTCCCGGATTCGCTCAGCCAATTTTTGGTTATATGCCATAACGTTATTGTTTTTCCATATACGATTTAAGACCGGCAAAGAACTTCTTTACGCCTGCGTCGGACTGTCTGTTTCGACAGGCTCAGCCACCGGCCCTGTGGCCGCTGCGGCTGTCAACGTTCCGGATGACAGGTTGCTTAGTTAGATGGCAGTTCAGGGATGTCGTTCTCCTGCTCAAGATCGTGACTTCCCTGTAACATCGTCATAACCCTCTCTAAACCAATACGGCTTCCTTGTTATACTTCGTCCGATAATCCAAAGGGGATAAGCCGGCTATTTTCTTAAAAACCTCTCTGAACGCCTTATCATCCGAATAGCCCACTTGTCTCATTACCTCAAAAATACTTTTCCTGCCTTTTTCCAGTGCTTTCTTTGCCACTTCCACTTTGGCACGCTGCATGTATTCCACGGGCGTATTGCCTGTGGCTTTGATGAATCGCCTGTCGAAATTGCGCCGGCTTATCGCAAGGTGTGAGGCAAGATCCGCGAAAGAGATCTTTTCAGTCAGATTTTCTTCGATGTACGTTTGCGCTTTGGAGACCAGTTCATCACCATGGTTTTTCTGTGCCTGAAATATGAAAAATGGCGATTGCGAGGTCCTTTCAATGTCAATCTGAAAGATTTTTGAGCAGGCAATAGCGGTATCCCTGTCAAAATACTTCTCAATCAGAAAAAGTATCAGGTTCAAAAATGAGTAGGCGCCGCCGTTGGTATATATTCCTTTTTCGACGGTAATCAGTTTGTCGATGTGAAGGTTGATGTTTGGAAACAGCCGCCTAAAACCTGCTGCCGCATTCCAATGCGTGGAACAGCTCTTTCCTTCCAGCAAGCCGGTTGCGGCCACTAAAAATGCTCCGGTGCAGATGCTCGCAATTTCAGCGCCACTTTTATACTCCTCCCTGATCCAGACAATAAGCTCCTGGTTCTCTTTAAGGATATCATCATACGCATGAGAAAGGGAAGGTATGATCACCAGGTCGGTTTTTTTTACCTCCCTGATATCTACAGGATGAACCGAAAAGAAACCGACATCCAGTTTCAGCTCCGGCACAAAGCCGGCCAGGCGGACTTCCATCTTGGGTTTGTTGCCCATCCTTTGCCAAATGTCATTCGCACGGGTCAGGATTTCAAATGAACCCGTTATGCTGCTCAGGTTAACGTTCCCGGCGGGGACAACTATCGTCACTTGTTTCATCTTAAGTATTTGCGATAAAGATACGGCCCGAGGTTGTCCAAATCAACCCTGTATGATGTCTGTTTTACACCCGACCACTGCCGGACTAAGACCGTTATTTTGGTATAAAATGAAACCATTTAGTATGAAAAGATTGGAAAACAAAGTTGCCGTTGTTTACGGAGATGGCGAAGCAGGAGGGGCGATTGCGAAAGACTTTGCCCGGGAAGGTGCGATGGTTTTTTTTGATAAGACCTGGCCGCCTGCAGAAATGATGGTCAACAAAAAGAAACATAACTAAACAAAAATATATAACTATGGCAACAACAGATTTTACCACAACTCTCGTGGTAGACCAAACTCCGGAAGAAGTATTCAATGCCGTCAATAATGTCCGCGGATGGTGGTCAGAAGAAATTGAAGGCGATACCGGAAAGCTTAATGATGAGTTTACCTATCATTACAAAGACGTCCACATTTCCAAAATGAAATTGATAGAAGTGATCCCAAACGAGAAAGTCGTTTGGCTTGTTATGGACAACCATTTTAATTTTACGAAAGACAGGAGCGAATGGAAGGGCACAAGGATCAGTTTTGAAATCTCGCAAAAGGATAACAAAACGCAAATCCGTTTTACACACCTGGGTTTAGTTCCCGAATATGAGTGTTACGATATCTGCAGGGATGCATGGAGCAATTATATAAGGAATAGTCTGCGCAGCCTGATAACCACAGGCGAAGGCCAGCCGAACCCTAAAGAAGGTGGCTTCAATGAGCAGTTGCTTCAACAACAAAAAAAATAGTAAACATGAAAGGACAGGATTATCAAATAAGCATAACGGTGAATGCTACGGCACATGAAGCATTCAAAAGCATCAGCAGCGTTTCACAATGGTGGACCGAAGACCTGGAAGGGAGTTCGCAAAAACTGAACGACGAATTTACAGTTCGCTTTGGTGACATCCACGCTTCAAAACAAAAAGTAATAGAGGTTATTCCGGACAAGAAAGTAGTTTGGCTTGTTACCGACAGCAAACTCAATTTTCTTGAAGACAAGCGCGAATGGACGAACACGAAAATTGTTTTTGAAATTCTTACTCGGAATAGCCAGACGCAAATCCGTTTTACACATATTGGCCTGGTTCCCGAAGCAGAATGTTATGACAGCTGCGTAAAGGGTTGGGACCAATATATAAAAGGAAGTTTATTCAAACTATTGATTAAAGGAAAGGGAACGCCCGCGTTAAAATAAAACGGCGGCCATCCAGTCACGGTGGGATGGTGTGTGGATACTACCGCAAAAGGAATCGATCGGAAAATGTCATATGAAGTGAAAGACCGTCGGATTGTATTAGAATAATTCTCCTGTCAGGAAAACCGAAAACAAGTTTGTTATCGGTTTTCCTTTGCGCCAGGTGCAACGGGGGCAACCCGGATCAGTTCAGGGGATGCATTGCTTCATTGCCGGATGTGACTCACATCCGGGCAGGGGACACTTGCAGATCTTTGGCGAAAGGTTGGTCGTAAAAACGCTTTCCTGTTGCCTTGTTCAATGCATTTGCAAGAGCGGCAAAAATGGGAGGAAACAACGGCTCACCAAGACCAGTCGGATCATGTTCGTTTTGTACGAAATGTACTTCAATGGATTTGGGGGCCTCTTTCTGCCTGATGATCCGGTATTTGTCGAAGTTATTTTTTTCAGGTACTCCGTCCACGAACGTCATTTCGCCGAACAGCGCATTCCCGATACCGTCCACAATGCCCCCTTCACCCATGTTGGCAGCTGCATCAGGATTGACTACAATGCCACAGTCCACTGCAGCATACACTTTTCGAATGACGGGCATATTGTTCTGGAGCTCAAGATCAAGAACTTCGGCTACGTACGTGTTGTGGCAGAAATAGGCAGAAACCCCCCGGTGAACATTGGCTTGAGACTCATTCCATTTGGATTTCTCCCGCACCAATTTCAGAACTCCGGCGTAGCGTTCCGGGTCATAATCGTTGTCCGAGCCCACAGGATTGTTCCTGGCACGTTCCAGAAGTTCGAGTCGAAACTCAATGGGATCCTTTCCCGCAAGTTCTGCTACTTCATCCAGGAATGATTGCTCGGCTCCGGCAATGAAATTCGACCTGGGCGCCCGGAATGCTCCGATGGTAATGTTGGAATCCAACGCCCAACCTTCTGCCAGGTAATTATCCACAGCGCCCGCCGGAAAGCGGTTTGCAGCAACCGGATGTTCAGGGATGCCACCGCCACGCACGTGAAAGGCAATGAGGTTATTGTCCTTGTCCAGCGCAGCCTTGTATGATGCTGTGTACGTAGGTCGATAAATGCCATAGGTCATGTCATCCTCACGGGTATAAACCATCTTGATGGGTGTATTCAGTTTTTGGGAGATGACAGCGGCCTCAACCAAATGATGTCCATAGGCTCTTTGACCAAATCCTCCTCCCATTCTCGCCAATTTGATGTGAATCTTTTCTTTTGGCAGTCCCAGGCAGGCTGAAAGGGCTTTCATGATGAACTCCGGTGCCTGAATAGGACCATATATTTCAGCTTTTTCCGCTGTGACATGGGCAAAGCAATTGACCGGCTCCATGGTATTGTGCGCCAGGTATGGTGCCGAATAGGTTCGCTCAATGACTTTGGCGGCCTTTCTAAAGGCTCCTTCCGGATCACCATCTTTTCGGAGCACATTCGCGGGTTTTTTCGCCATTTCGTCCATTTTGGCTTTATGTCCCGTGGTGCTCTCCCTACCACCTGGAATTTTGACGGTTTGTTTACCTCCACGACCATCGACAATTATATTCGTGTCGGTAATTTCGTCCCATTCTATTTTCAGGGCCTTCTTGGCGTTCATCACCTCCCAGGTGGTATTTCCCACCACGACCACCAATTCCGTGAATGTAGTCGTGTCGAAACCGTTTCTTTCATAATCGTCCGCAAGGGTTTTGATGGTAAATACATCCTTGATGCCGGGCATGGACCTCGCTGCAGAATCATCTACCGATTTCACTCTCAAGCCAAAAGCAGGTGGATGGGCGATCATAGCGATCAACATGCCTTCCTGGGTATGATCCATTGTGAACAAAGGTTTGCCGGTCACGATGTTTGTCCCATCCACATTTTTTCTGGAAGTGCCTATGATTTTGAAATCCTTGACCTCTTTCAATTCCACCTCTTCGGGAACCGGTAGTGTTGCAGCCAGGGAAGCCATTTCTCCATAGCCTCCTTTTTTGCCGCTGGCTTTGTGGTGCAGCGCTCCGGCTTCGGTGGTAATTTCTTCAGGTGGAACATTCCAGGTTTGGGCAGCGGCATTGATCAGCATTTGTCTTGCCGTAGCGCCTGCAGTGCGGAGAATTTTCCATCCCTGACGGACAGACTGGCTGCCACCGGTAAATTGGCGCTCGAAACGTTCGGGATAAAAGTCAGCCTGTTCTACGATAACATTTTTCCAGTCGATGTCCAATTCATCTGCCAGAATCATGGGCAGGGAGGTCTTGACGTTTGACCCAAATTCCGGGTTGGGAGCCATGAGAGTTGCTACTCCGTTTTCTCCGATCTTTATGTAACTGTTCAGATCAAACCACTCTTTGGGAAGGGTCAATGCCTCTTCCGGTTTAGGCTTGCATCCGGCCAACCAGCTAAAGCTAAGCATCATACCCCCGCCCGCCAGCGCAGAGACCTTTAAGAAGGATCTTCGGTCTATGGTTGTTTTTACTAGTGTCATTGGCTGAAAAGTTTAGAGTGACTGGGATTTAGCGGCTGTTTTGACAGCGGCCCTTATTCGGAGGTAAGTACCGCAACGGCAAAGGTTTCCGTTCATGGCTGATTCGATTTCCTCATCACCTGGATCGGGATTGTCTTTCAGGAAAGCCGCGGCAGTCATGATCTGACCCGTCTGACAGTAACCGCATTGGGGCACATCATGTTCAAGCCAGGCTTTCTGCACCGGGTGATCGCCGTTTTCCGATAGCCCTTCAATGGT
>DATBVZ010000633.1:0-6014 GCA_036515095.1 Cyclobacteriaceae bacterium
CCTCCTCACAGCCATCTGGTGGATGCTCATGAACTGGCTGATTGGCTACGCACTGGATAAGAAGGGAATTTATGTGAGGGTTTAGGAAGGAAGGGTTGAAGAATTGAAGAGTTGAAGGGTTGAAGAATTGAAGGGTTGAAGAGTTGGAGGATGAAGGGTTGAAGAGGTGAAGTATCTCCAATTTCCTATTCCTGAAAGGACGTCATGCACCAGCGCAGGGTGAAAGCCCTGAACATATCGGCGCCCTTCAGGGCTTGATCGGGGACAGACGCCACCATTGCCCACCGTGGCAATCCTCCTGCCACCTGCAAATTCGTTGTCACCTGGTATCGATTTACAGTAACATGATCTGTTTCCGGCAGCCATTTTTCGTCTTGCTTCACGATAATTTCAATGTTTGCTATTGCCGACTGCCTACTGATTTTTGTCTACTGACTCGGCGGCTACCAGCATTCCCGCTCTCAACACCGGTACCACATCATACCGGTCGCATTCCAGGCAGAACGCGATGTCCTTTTCGATGTGCAGGCGGTTGAGCCGTTTAACATGGCTGGAGTCGTTGAGAAAACCCTGCAGGTCCGAACGTGCTTGTTCGTACAGGTGAAGGGCAATTTTCGGAGCGTCGCAATCAAGGCTGTATTCGTCACCCAGCAGATCGATGAGCGCGCCGGCAAACAGGGTGTCTTCCAGGTTTACCTTACCTTTCCAGCCGGCGCAAAGAATGAGTATGCTATTTGGTTGCGTCCGAAGATAATTGGCCACAGCGGTGAGATTCAAAAAAGAGCCGATTATCACTTCCTTCGCATGCCTTGACTTGTCAAGAGCCTGCGTTCCGTTCGTGGTAGTGAAGGCGATGTTCCTGCCTTTTAATCGTTCGTTCATGTATTCGAAAGGCGAGTTGCCCAGATCAAAGCCATCGACCTTCTCGCCGTTGCGTTCTCCTGCGGTAGCGTAGCCCTGACCTTTCATGCGCTGGCACTCCTCAAGGTGCGCCATCGGCGTAATGCTGGCAACACCATGAGCAAGTGCGGTAGTCATACATGAAGTGGCGCGAAGGATATCAACGACCACCACGGTGCGGTCCGCTACCGGGTAGAGGTGCATAAGGTCGGGACTGAGGCAAACGTCAACTGATTTCACCGGGACAGAAGGCATGGTTCGGGGTAGATTCTGCAATTGCGATCAAGATGGGAGGCTGAATGGGGGTTCCCTTTTAATAGCGCCTGACACCAGTCCTCACAGGCCTTTTCTCTATAACCCAACTGGTATAAGGCAATCCCGCGGTTGTGCAGGGAATTGTGATGTTCTTCATTGAGTCGCAACGACTGATTAAAATCCTCGACCGACTTGTCGTACCATCCAAGCTTCAGGTAACAGGTTCCGCGTTTGAAAAAATAGATGTAATTGCGGTTGGCGAGCTGAAGCGCTTTGGTGTAGTATTTCTCTGCCTGTTTGAGGCTGTCAATATTTTCATACAGGTTGGCCGTCTGAAAGAGGAAAGAATCATTTTTCGGATCCAGCTCACTGAGGAACAGAAAATCTTCCAGCGCCTCGTTATACTTTTCCAGGTGAAAACAAATCACTGCATGATTGTAACGCGCGGCCATGTCGCCTGGATTTCTTCTGAGCAGTTCTTCCGCCAGGGGAAACGCTTTCTGGTATTTCTCCTCCCGGATCATTTCCGCCACGTCGTTGGTCAGGTCAAAATCGGACTGACCCCAAGCCGGAACGATCACCACCGCGTACCAGATAAGAAGAAGTCTCAAGTGTAAGCCGTTTTAGTGTGACGTTAAGAAAGGAGCTTTCCAATGACTATCAAGATAATGATTTTCCTTCACGCTGCGGGGTAGTAAATCAAATCTCCGATGCCAATACGCTAAATAAGCGGGAGTTTACGGACACTCGCCTTCAGCTCCCTGTTGCGAACGCTGATAAAGATCTCCGTCCCGGGTTTGGAATTTTCTACGGTCACATAACCGAGTCCGATACCGGTGCCAAGTACGGGCGATAGGGTCCCTGAGGTAACTTTCCCGATGGCATTGCCCGACGCGTCTTTGATTCCATAATCGTGCCGGGGTATACCCTTATCTATCATAGTGAAGCCTACCAGCCTGCGTTTTACGCCTTCGGCTTTTTGCTTTTCCAGCGCTTCTTTGTTGGTGAAGTCTTTTGTAAACTTCGTAATCCACCCGAGTCCGGCTTCCAGCGGAGAAGTGGTGTCGTCAATGTCGTTACCGTACAAACAGAATCCCATCTCCAGGCGCAGGGTATCGCGTGCGCCGAGGCCGATTGGTCTTATGTGTTCCTCTTTGCCGGCATCAAATATGGCGTTCCATACGCTGACGGCATGTTCATTGGGAACATAGATCTCAAAACCCCCTGCACCGGTATACCCGGTGTTGGAAATAATAACGTTCTCAACACCTGCGAAGGTATCCGTCACGAAATGGTAGTAAGGAACTGACTTAAGGTCGGCCGTTGTCAGCTTTTGAAGAACGCCGGTGGCCTTTGGTCCCTGCACCGCAAAAAGACACGTGTCGCCGGAGATGTCTTTCATGTCCACGCCCTTCGTATTGAACTGCCTTATCCAGTTCCAGTCCTTGTCAATGTTTGAAGCATTGACAACCAGGAGGTAGTCGTTGTCCTTTATTTTGTAAACGAGCAGGTCGTCGACGATGCCCCCGTCCTTGTTGGGCAGGCAAGAGTATTGGGCCTGTCCGTCTTTCAGTTTCGAAGCATCGTTGCTGGTCAGGTGCTGGATGAGATCAAGCGCATGCGGTCCTTTCAGCGTAAACTCACCCATGTGCGAGACGTCAAACACGCCCACACCATTTCTAACGGTCATGTGTTCTTCGATATCCGACGAATAGCGTACGGGCATACTAAACCCCGCGAACGGCACGATCTTCGCGCCCAGTGATTCGTGTACGTGGTGAAGGGGTACTTTTTTGATCTCCATAGGTTTTTTTTCAGTGCGGCAAAGGTAGAAAGTAAGTAGGCAGCAGGCAAGGGGGGAGCAGGCAAGGACCACCTATCTCAATGCTCTAACCAGTCTAACTATATTCTCCACATGCATCGTATGCGGAAACATATCCACCGGCTGCACTGCGGTGATGGAATATTGTTCCGAAAGGATCTTAAGGTCGCGTGCCTGTGTGGCGGGGTTGCAGCTTATGTAGACGATCTTTTCAGGAGCGGCTTTCAGGAGCATTCTGCAGACGTCTTCGTGCATGCCGGCCCGCGGCGGATCGGTTATGATGATATCGGGATCACCTTGTGTTGCAATGAGGGTTTCGTTCAGGAGATCTTTAATGTCGCCGGCAAAGAAGGTGGTGTTGGCGATGCCGTTAATGGCTGAGTTTACCTTTGCATCCTCGATGGCAGCGCCGACGTACTCGAGTCCAACGACTTTCTTCGCCTGTGCCGCAACGTAGTTGGCGATGGTACCGGTGCCGGTATACAGGTCATAAACAACATCATCGCGCGTGAGTCCCGCCATCTCCCAGGCGATCCGGTATAGTTGCTCCGCCTGTTTGGAGTTCGTCTGGTAAAATGATTTTGGTCCGATGCGAAATTGTAGCATACCCCCACCGCCAGGCTTTGCCATCGCCTCGGTGATGTAAGGCTTCCCCTTCAGGCAGACGATATCCAGGTCGTAAAAGGTGTCGTTCTTCTTTCCGTTAATGATGTAATTGAGTGAAGTGATAGCGGGGAATTCTTTTTCCAGGCGTTTCAGAACAGCTTCTATCCAATCCATATTTTCGTACGTCACCTGGAGAATGATCATGATCTCCCCCGTGCCCGTGCTGCGAATGGTAAGTGTTCGAAGAAAACCAACCTGGCGGCGAAGGTCGAAGAAAGGGATCTGATGCTTCAACGCCTCATCCCGTACTGCCAGACGTATTGCATTGGAGGGATCGGGCTGCAGGTAACATTTCCTGACATCAAATACCTGGTCGTATTTCCGCGGTATGTGGTATCCCAATGCCGGTTCTCGCTGTGGGTTTTCCGGGTCAAACGCGTCCTTTGAAAGCCATCCTTCCGCAGAAAAGGTAAAATCCAGCCGATTGCGATAGTACTGTGTTTCCTGGGACGGTACAATGGAGCGAATTTCCGGAAGGGACAGCCCACCGATGCGCTCCAGGTTGTCAATTACCTGCTTTTGCTTGTAAAAGAGCTGTGTGGCGTAGTTGATATGCTGCCACGAGCATCCCCCGCAGGTACCAAAATGCTCACAGAACGGTATTTCGCGATCCGGGGAAAATGCAAGTATATTCGTTACGCGCCCTTCCAGGTACTTGCTCTTTACTTTGTGGATCTGTGCCTCGACCACATCGCCGGGAGCGCCCCCATGCAGGAAAATTACGCGTCCGTCATGGTGGGCGACGCATTTGCCCTCTGCCGCCATGGTTTCTACCGTAATCCCGCTGATAAAGTCTCCTTTCCGCATAGAGGGCCCAAAAATACACAATCGGGTGGTTTTGTCGTACAACCCGTCCAACGATGGACCATCCCTGCGTGTCTAATGAAACAGGTTCTGTCGGGTATAAAGAAACGGGCCGGGTCCATTTGATTTTGGAGCATCGGATGGGGGAAAAGCTGCCCTGAACTGTCTTTAAACAGGGATATTTGCATTTGTCGCGGCGTTCAACTCTAGTCTGATGAACAGCGCTCTTTATTCCCCGTACGGCAATGATTTGTTATATTTAACATCTGAGGAAGTGGTATGAAATGGATTTTACTGGCTGTTCTGTTGGTGTTCGCGTTTCCGGCAATGTCTTCGCATATCGTTGGGGGAGAGTTCGAACTGATCCACCTTTCGGAAAACAGTTACCGCATCAACCTTATCCTCTATTTCGATGAATTGAACGGATTGCCAGGCGCCCGGGATCCAAACGTTGTCGCCCGTATTTACCGCAAGCGCGACAACTTTCTTATGCGCGATGTGTTCCTTCCGGCGCTTTCCGAATCGCCCGTCAGCTACACCCAGCCGGAATGCTCGCACGGGGAAATAATCACAACGAGGATCGTATACTCTGAGGTGTTTCTCTTGCCTGATGGCCCTTACAGCGACCCGGAAGGATATTATATAGTCTGGGAAAGGTGTTGCCGCAATTACACCATCACCAACGTCCGAAGCGATGATCCGCTCATTGGAACGTATGCCGGACAGACCTTTTACCTTGAGTTTCCTCCGGTAGTGAAGGACAGCCAGCCGTTTATTAATTCCAGCCCGCGGTTGTTTCCGCCGCTCAATGATTATGCGTGCCCTAACCGGCCCTACTACGTGGACTTTGCCGGGACCGATGACGACGGCGATTCGCTGGTGTATTCGCTGGTGAC
The DNA here is from genome assembly GCA_036515095.1 of Cyclobacteriaceae bacterium. GTDB lineage: Bacteria > Bacteroidota > Bacteroidia > Cytophagales > Cyclobacteriaceae > ZC4RG29. The sequence continues at coordinate 5,344 of DATBVZ010000633.1, forward strand.
CCCGCTGAATACAAAATCAAGCGCTGCCATTCCATTCCCCGGACCCGGAACATGGCCCTTCCCTGAAGTGCAATGGCGGTCACCGTTCAGCCTCGACAACATCATGAACGGAAATCCGGACCTGAAGATAAGTGACGACGGATTTATCACCGTGACCCCCACAACGCAGGGGCTGTTTGTTTTTGCAGTGAAGTGTGAAGAATTTCGCGACGGCGAAAGGATCGGCGAAGTGCGTCGTGACTTCCAGATGTTGGTGGTAGACCGGTGCCCGCAGGCAGAGCCGCCGCAGATACTGGGGAAGAAAGCATCCGACGGCGGCTTCATTTACGATGAAACCATGAACGTTTCGTTTACGAATACGGTAGCCGACGAAGAGCGATGCATTCAAGTGATGGTTTCCGATCCGGATGCTGCCAAAGCCGATGAGAATTTTCAGGAGCGAATCAATATTAAAGCCATTCCGCTGGGATTCAAAAAGAGCGTTGCGGACGTCCTTCCCCTCGTCACCAGCTCAACATTGATCAACGGCAACACGCGCGTGTTCGATATCTGCTTTCCCGAATGTCCTTATTTGCAGGCCGGGCCCTATACCGTAGCGATTGTCGCTTACGATGATGCGTGCAGCCTTCCGTTGTTTGATACACTGAAAATTACCGTCGACGTCCAGCCTC
>DATBVZ010000634.1:0-6121 GCA_036515095.1 Cyclobacteriaceae bacterium
CTGTATGCTCACGACAATGGGCATCCGTGCGATGAAGGTGGGCATCCCTTTTCCGGAAGCAAGCGCGGAAGTTACGAAGATCATGGGAACCGATCCCAGAAGGGTTACCGGAATTGCAGTGAAAGTCACGATGCCTGACATCGGACTCACGGACGATCAGAAGCAGACGCTTGAGTATACCGCAAGAAATTGCCCGGTAGCAAAGAGCCTGCATCCGGAAATCCGCCAAGACATACGCTTTACCTATTGATCTACCGGCTGTAATTGCTAGTTTAGTGTATCCATAAACCACCCCCGCTGATGAATAGTCGATACTATCGTATGTTGTTCCTGATTTCTGCCGTGCTTGCATCCTGCTCGGAAGACAATACGCAAATTACACTCACCAACCAGGAGGACCTTGCACTGGTTGACCAGCCAATAAGCATAGGCCGTGCAGGACTAGCGGATGCACCCGGCAACCGGTATCCTGTCCTGCTTACAGAGGCCGGCGATACCATTCCGGCCCAACTGGATGATCTGAATGGTGACGGAGAATGGGACGAGCTTTTCTTTGTTTTCAATCTTCCGCCCCTGGGAACGGCCGTCGTTGATTTGTCATGGACGGAAATGCAAGTGGTATTTCCCATGCGAACCAGTGTACGTTTCGGCAAACGGGATGGGCGCGAAAGTCGGGTGCATCCCAAAACCGGCGACACGCTGCATGCCGACCAAATACATGCCCGGCTGGGCTATCAGCCGTACCAGACAGACGGGCCCTCGTGGGAAAATGACAAGGTGGGCTTTCGCCACTATTTTGACGGAAGGAATTCCAAAGACCTCTTTGGCAAAAGGGTTTCCACGATGTCGCCGGACAGCGTCGGCATCAGTCCCCAAGGCGCTGTTGAAGACAACTATCATGTCATGGAAGACTGGGGAAGAGACGTACTTGCCGTTGGCAACTCAGTGGGCATTGGAGGCATTAACCTGATGATCGGTGACAGCATTTCGAGGATCGGGACCGCTGCCGGGGATACGGTTACCAATGTCGAACGTTCGACGTTCAATATCGTTAAAGAAGGGCCTGTTCGCTCGCTCATGGATTTCAATTATTTCAATTGGAAACCATTCGACCGCACCTATCAGGTGCATGAACGCGTCAGTATATGGCCCGGCATGTATGCTTATCGGAACACCGTTAGTGTAGCCGGATTGCAGGGCGATGAATCACTGCTCGTCGGTTTGGTAAACAGCAACACGCGCAATGCCCTGAAGGAAATTGCCATCGGTGATGACTACGTTGTCCTGCTGACCCATGATCAGCAAACCTATGACCGGGAATGGTGGCTGGGGCTTGCCCTTATCCTTCCGAAGGATGTCTATCTTGGCTTTGGAGAAGCGCCAAAGACCGGAATGTTTTCAAACACTTTCTATGGCAAGCTCAGAATAGACGAGCAGCATCCGGTCACTTATTATGCGGTGGGTTGTTGGGAACTGAGTGACGAAGGATTTCGCGATTCTACCTACTTCGAAAACTATGTTACCAATCTGGCACAGCAACTGAGCGCAGAGGTTACGGCAACGATCGAATAGCGGCTACTCCCGGATCCGGGAACCGTTCAGGTAGCGAACGACTTTTGCCTGCCCGCCCTTTTCAATGAGTTGCGCGCAAAGTCGCTCGGCACGGGAGCGATCCCTGAAATTTCCCACGGCCAGCACACTGCCCTCCTGTTCCTCGCTGACCCGCTCTGTGCCAAAGAAATCATAGTCCTGAAGCAGTATCTCCGCACTTTGTCCGGTCGTGTCTGCATACGCCTGGCTTATATCAATGTGAATCCGGTAAAGAACAACCGAATCCGGAGGTACTGACCTGATTTCACTTACGTTCAGGTTGTGTTCGCCATAAAGCTGACGGGAATCATTTACAAACTGCCGGAAAGCCAGGATGGATGAACCGTCCTTTATAAAGGAGGCCGGATCTTCTTCCACGCGGGATACCGGCATGATGAAATAATCCTTGTCGGCGTCAGCCGTTCGATACACCCAATGAAGAAAATAACCCGCGGAATCAATGAGGGTTACCACGCTATCAGGGCGGTGCCGGATCTTCATCAATTCGACATAGGCCATCGATCCCCCATCCGTGTATTGTTTGCGCTGACCGGAAACGAAGTTGCCCAATGAATACACCACGAGCTGGTCGGTCTCCTTTCGCCATTCCATAGGTTGCAACACATGGGGATGCGATCCGATGACCAGGTTCGCACCCTCCGCCAGGCAAAACTCCGCCAGTTGTGTTTGGGTTTTTGCCGGAAGACTTTCGTATTCATTGCCCCAATGAAGAAAAGCAATGATCGCATCGGGGTCAATCTGCTTTGCCTTTTGAATATCCGCCCGGATCAGCGTGGTATCAATGAGGTTGACCATTCCTGGTCTTGGTACGGGGATGCCATTTGTGCCGTATGTATAATTCAGCAGAGCCAGAGTGAAGCCGTTTCGGGTTATTACCATCGGGTAATCATTCAATCTGGAGACTTCGTCAACGAACGTTCCGGTATGCGGAATACCCAAGCTGTCCAGAACGTTGATGGTCCGTTGTATTCCGTTTTTCCCGCGGTCGACGGAGTGGTTGTTGGCCGTTACAAGAACATCGAATCCCACTTGTTTGAGTGTTACTGCGAGGGCATCGGGTGAACTGAATTGCGGGTATCCTTTATAGGGAGGACCTGCCAGCGTCAACTCAAGATTGCCTATGGCTATGTCGGCACTTTCAAGATAGGGCCGCATAAAATCAAAGCAAGAGTGATAGTCATAGGTCTTTGTGTCCGGGTCGAAAGCGGAAGCGACCTGGCTGTCGTGACCCATAATATCGCCTGCAAACAGCAGGGAAAGTCGCGTGGTATCCTGCGCGGTGGCTGCCACCGATGCGAACCCAAAAAATAACGGCAAAAAATAGTTCATATGCCAGCAAATTTCATCCCATCAATTGGTAACATTCAGTTTATGTCCAGCACTTTGTTTGCGGCAATGACGTAGACATGATCATCCTTTCCGGGATGGATCCTGGCCATACCGGTAAACGCCCCAAATGCCGGAAGGAATCCCTGCTGCCTTCCAAAGTAAAAGCACGGCAATGTCATCGCCTGTCTGCCTTTTCCACGCAACCGTACACCCGGATGCACGTGGCCGGCCAGGTTATACCGCGTATTACTGATCTCCTCCTGCGGATGGTGCGTAAGCAGGAATGGTCCGAGCTGCATTTGCTCATAGACCACAATGGCCTTTCGTTCGTATTGTACCTTGCTCATAACATCGTGGTTTCCGAGTACGAGCTCGAAGGAGATATGCGGAAAATGGCGCACCACCTCACCGAATTCTTCCCATTCGCTGTTGTAGTGGCTGTGAAACAAGTCGCCGAGGCATATTACCCGATTCGTTCCTGACACGCTGATCAATTCCACCAGGCATTCGATGTTGTGATCGTTTGCCCGGGTGGGCACCGGAATGCCAGCGCGCCTGAAATGACTTACTTTACCCAGGTGAAGGTCCGCCAGCAACAATACGTTACGGTCGCGCCAATAGATGGCCCGTTGCGGACAGAGTGTAAAATGCTCCCCGGCCACTGTTATCTCTATTGCGTTGTTCGCTGAACTGTCCGTACTCTTTCTTTTAATGCACAAGTATAACGAACTGATCTGACCTGCAGCAAATAATGCTTAAATTATGGGCAACGAAGTATGGAAAATTTTTGTCGGTGCGAAACAGGATCCTTCTGACCTTGTTCGTAAATAATTGATATTCAACTGGATGTAAGGCGTTAGGTTGGCACTATTCAAAAATGTTAACATTATCTTGATAAAGTACTTAGGATTAACGATTAGATTGCCGGCAAATTGGATCCATGTTTGAACTCGACCTTTCGCACTCCATTCTCCTCGTTCTGTGTCTTATTGCTGCCTGTGGATTTGAGTTTGTAAATGGATTTCATGATACAGCCAACGCCGTGGCGACGGTGATCTACACGAATTCGCTGAAACCCTGGATAGCGGTGATACTTTCGGGTACATTTAATTTCCTGGGTGTATGGTTAGGGGGCATCAGCGTAGCCATTGGTATTGTGAATTTACTTCCTGTTGAATCGCTCGTGGACCAGAATACCGCCCACAGTCTGTCGATGATAATGGCGCTGCTTATCAGCGCAATATTCTGGAATTTGTTTACCTGGTATTTTGGGATCCCCTGTTCAAGTTCTCATACGTTGATTGGGTCTATTCTGGGGGTTGGCATCGCCTTTTCGTTGATCCCGGGCGCAACGGAGGCGGCAGTCAACTGGTCAAAGGCCAAAGACATCGGCTTATCCCTCCTGATCTCCCCGCTATTCGGGTTTTCGATGACCATAATCCTGATGTACGTTATCCGGGTGCTGACCAAGCGAACAAACTACGGTGCCAGCCTGTTCAAGGAGCCAAAAAAAAACACACCACCACCGCTATGGATACGGACCATCCTTATCCTCACCTGCACCAGTGTAAGTTATTCTCACGGATCCAATGACGGACAGAAGGGTGTAGGACTGGTCATGCTCATTCTGATTGGAATCATCCCGGGCTATTTTGCATTGAAATCGACCATGAACCCCTCAACCCTTGTTCAGCCCCTTAACCAGGTTGAGCGGATCGTCGGCACGGTTGACGGGTCAGTGTTCTCTGCGTCGAACAGAACGAAACTGGAACAAGTCAAGCGCATGAACGCCGGTTTGAAAAATAACATTGCGGGCATAAGTACCGTCAACGCGATACCCGACAAGGACAGGTTTCTGATCCGGAAGGATATTATGTTTATGGACCGGAATATCAGGGACCTTCTTGCCATTCCGGAGATGAGTATGAGCAAGCAGGACAGGGCGACACTAACGGAGGCCATGGCTGGAGTAAGAGGAATAACCGATTACTCCCCGAAATGGGTAATTCTTATGATTTCCCTGTCATTGGGATCCGGCACTATGATTGGCTGGAAACGAATCGTAAAAACCGTGGGCGAAAAGATCGGTAAAGAGCACCTCACCTATGCCCAGGGCGCCAGCGCGGAAATTGTTACCGCCAGCACCATCAGCCTTTCCACGAACCTGGGGTTGCCCGTGAGTACAACACACGTTCTTTCTTCCGGCATTGCCGGAAGCATGGTAGCAAGTAAAGGGATCAAGAACCTTCAGGGCAATACCATACGAAATATACTCATGGCATGGTTCCTTACCCTCCCGGTGGTGATGCTACTATCCGGAACACTCTTTTTGATTTTCCGGTCTCTTTCCTGAGTGTGGACTGGTTAGGGTGTATAGGTAGATAAGGGAGTAAGGGGTGTAAGGGTGCGCTGATGCAACACTTCAATACATACATGAGCACGTAACGAACAACACGTTAGCTACGTGTCGTAGCGCAACGCCATTTTCCTGATCCGATCTTCAATTTTTTCCGTTGACAATTTCTCTCGCAGGCGGTCGACTATTATGGGGAACGCAAAGGGTGTGGGCTTATCGGGATAAGTGATAACAATACGCTGCCGGGAAATCCTTTCCAGTGACCTTCGCAGCCTTGCTTCCTCCAGTTGGAAATCCATCACTTCTTCATACGACTGTCTTAACAGCAGGTTGTGTGCCTCATAATCGTGAAATACGCTGAAGAAGAGTTCGGATGACGACTGCAGATGGCGGTCTTTTACGGGTTTGCCCGGATACCCTTTGAATACCAGCCCGGAGATAGCGGCAATGTCCCTGAATTTCCTTCGCGCCATTTCTGTAGAGTTAACGCTGGCCTGAATATCCCTGGACAGATTTTCAACACCCAGGACGTTCGTTTCAACTGCCTCCTCTACGGGTATCGGCTGATCAGACAACAACTCAAAACCATAGTCGTTCATGGCAATTGAAAATGTGATGGGCCGAATCTGGGCTATCCGGTACGCAACCAGCGCACCGAGCCCTTCGTGGACGAATCTCCCCTCGAAGGGATACATGAGCACATGGTACCCTTCTGTACTTTTGAAGTATTCGATGAGGAACTTGTTCTTGTCGGGAAGCAGGGATCGCTCGCGTTGCAGGGCAAACAATGGCTCGAGGAATCGGAGTTCCTCATCATCAGCAGTG
>DATBVZ010000635.1:0-4486 GCA_036515095.1 Cyclobacteriaceae bacterium
CCTAATGATCCGGATCTCTCCTGGCGCCATTCCGCTCTTATGTACAGGTCAAAAGTGTGTAAATGATCGGTTTTTTTAATTGAGGGGGGAGTATCGGTTACACGCAGCGGACGACCGCTTACCCCTTGAAGCAACTCTGCGGAAATGGCCGTGGTGCTCCGGACTAAGGGGAGCCAAACCGGTACCTGTGGAGAATATATACCGTGCTCTAAATGCAATAATGTTGCATATATGGATTCGGCGTACTATTTTCGTGATCGGGAGTGTGGTGATCCTGATGGAAACTCATAGGAAAATAGGCAGTTACCGCTTTACAGACACCCTAAAGGGCATCTTAAGTATTCTTTTGCTTTCGGTTTATTGCCTTGGCAACCTGAATACTCAGGATCTCCATTTCCGCTTTCATAGCCCTGATAAGTCAAATCTACACACTGAAAAGGCAGAAAAAGATCGTTGTCACATTGCTGTATTCCATAGGGAAAAAGGCAGTGGATGTAAGCACAACTTACATCTGACAAAAATTGAAAAGTGTAACCTGTGTCATTTAATAATTCATAATGAACACCTTGGAGTTTCCGATCAGGGAGTACACATTCTGAAACGTACTCCCTCCATCCCGGGAACCTGGGTATTTTCTGAACTACACGGTCAAGTCTCACTTTTATCTTCACGGGGCCCGCCACAAGCCTGACTATCTAATTCCGTTTAGCTGATCCAGCGTGTCTCATTCCTTTGCCAGGAAGCGGGATGCCGGTTTCTTATTTCTTCTCAAAATGCCTTTAGACAAATTAGTACCCATGTTATTGCTTTTGCATGCGAGCTTCATTGGATATGCTCAGCAGGATTGCAAGGCTGTGTTCACAGGGCAAATTTTGGATGAGCTCAATCGTCCGGTCACGGGGGCTGCAATTCTTCTCATGCCGCAACAAAAAGGGAAAGCATCCGATGGGGAAGGCGGTTTTAGTTTTGAAAATCTTTGTCCCGGATCATATCGAGTCAAGGTTCAATACCTGGGATACAAGGACGTTGAGCTTACTGTTTCCATTTCAGGTCTTGTTAACAAAGTCATTCGCCTGGAGGAAGCTGTTACTGAACTGGGCGAAGTTATCGTCCAGCATCATGACGAAACACAAACGGAGCATGCCAGTAATTATGTAAAGCTTGATGAAAGGCAGCTTGCAGAAACGGCCGGCAAGAGCCTGGGAGAATCCTTAAAGCAAGTGCCCGGAGTAAACAGCATTCAAACAGGCCCCGGGATTTTCAAACCTGTAATTCATGGTGTTCACAGCCAGCGAGTGCTTATTCTTAACCATGGGTTACGTCAGGAGGGCCAGCAATGGGGTGCAGAACATGCGCCGGAGATTGATCCCTTTATTGCGTCAACCATTGTAGTAATCAAGGATGCCTCTGCCATAAAATATGGAACCGACGCCCTCGGTGGAGTAATAGTCGTCAATCCTCCCGAGTTGCCGGACGAATCGCCATTAGGTGGAACATTTAATACTGTTCTTCAAAGTAATGGAAGGTCCGCAACAATTTCCGGAATGCTGGAAGGCGGGGTCGGCAAGTACAATGGATGGGGATGGCGCGTTCAGGGTACGGCAAAACAAACCGGGGATTTTAACACGCCCGATTACAGCTTAACCAATACGGGCATCAGGGAGTTGAATTTCTCAGCGGCAACAGGATATCACACCCAGGAGGCGGGGTTTGATATTTTCTTCAGTCACTTTCAGACTGACCTCGGAATCTTGAAAGGAACATCCATTGGCAACCTGGACGATCTTGTGACTGCAATGGAGCGTGACGAACCGCAGTATACCGCGGATTTCTCCTACAAGATCACTGAGCCTCGTCAGGAAGTCAGTCATAATCTCTTAAAACTGAATGGTCATATCAAAGGTAAAGCTGGTGAATGGCGATTTCAATACGGATTCCAAAACAACAACCGGAAGGAATTCGACATACGCATCGGGGATCTTTCAAGAATCCCTGCTATCGACCTGCAGCTCAATACGCATTCGCTGGAGACAGAATGGGAAACGCCCCACACTGACAAAAGAACAATATCTATTGGAATAAATGCCATGCATCAAAGCAATAAAAATGTGTATGGCACACAGCGCATACCTTTCATCCCGAATTTCAACAATATTTCAGGCGGGCTTTTCGCCATAACAAAATTATTTCTTAATACCTGGACTGTGGATATAGGTACACGCTATGACTACAGACACTATGCCGTAAAAGGGTATGACTTTAAGAATACACTTTACAATACCTCATTCAGTTTTAATAACATAAGTGTGGCGCTTGGTGCTACAAATCAGATCAGTGAAAATCAAACATTGAATTTGAATCTCAGCAGCGCATGGCGTCCACCTCATGTTGCAGAGTTGTATAGCCTGGGAACACACCAAAGCGCTGCTGCGATAGAGTATGGCCTGCTTCTTAATGACTCTACAAATGAAGTTATGCACATTAAAGATGTAAACTTTAATACCGAGCAGGCAATCAAATTTGTTACAGGGTATCAGTACAGGAGGCCAAATGTGACTGTTGATTTAACCGGTTACGCCAATTACATTTTTAATTATATCTATTTGCGCCCTAAAGGAATCACAACGAATGTGCGCGGTGTATACCCTTATTTTCGGTACACTCAAACTGATGCATTATTTCTGGGGGCCGATTTGACCATGACCTGGCAGGTTGAAAGGCATGTTAAGGTAGTTCCTAAGATCTCTCTGCTTAGAGCAAGTGATGAAAGCAACCACGATTATCTGATTTTCATTCCCTCCAACAATTATGAATTGGTCGTCCGGTATGAAAGGCCCTGGTTTTCGTTCCTTAAGAATTTTTATGTGGAATCCAAGGCAAAGTATGTGGCAAAACAAACCAGGGCACCCCGCGTGATAACTGTTCGCGAGATCAAGGAAGGTCAGGAACAGGGTATTGATCCTTTCAACAACGGTTCTCCAAATTTTGATTTCATGGCATCGCCGTCTGGCTATTGGTTATGGAATCTATCCGCAGGATTTTCAATCAAGAGCAGGAAGCTGCAGTATGATTTCAGGATCGCATCCGAAAACACGCTCGATCAGAAATATCGCGAGTACACCAACCGCTTCCGGTATTATGCCGATGATCCAGGGCGCAATATCATTTTCTCATTCAAATGTATCTTTTAAACTCAAAATGTGCAGACCATGAAAAGCAATCAACTCAGACATTCGAATCTTTTGAAGGTAATTACCGCTACACTCGCATTGACAGCCGGAGGTTTTCTTCCTGGCTGTGACGATGACGATCCCGGGAAGGAAGATACGCCGGAATTGATCACCAAAGCCACGCTGACATTTACGCCATCCGGCGGAGGCTCGCTGATCGTTGCCACAGCAACTGATCCGGATGGAGAAGGCGTACTCGATATTGAAGTGGACGGCCCGATCAATCTTGCACCAAATACGAGTTACAACCTTGCCATTGCACTTATTAATGAACTTACCGATCCCACGGACCCTGAATACAACATTACATCGGAAGTGGAGGAAGAAGGTGACGAACATATGTTTTTCTTCGGCTGGACGAATGATGTGTTCAGTGATCCGGCCGGAAATGGAAACATAGACAATCGTGACGATGATGTGAACTATGAAGATGAGGATGTAAATGGCTTGCCGCTGGGATTGGAGACTTCCTGGACAACGGGCGCCGTATCTTCCGGAACCTTTCGTATCGTACTTAAGCACCAGCCTGATTTGAAAAGCGCAAGCTCAACATCTTCCACAGGTGAGTCGGATCTTGACATCGGGTTCACGATCAATATTCAATAGCTTAGCTGTGCTCTTTCAGTTTATTTTTGAAATCAGTCCGCTTACTTTAAAAGCTTTATTATTCACAATCGTGATCATATTTACCTTCAAGGGGGAGAGCGATTCCCGGCATTCCTGCGGATGGGTGAGAATTGCCATGCCTCTTGTGATCTGGTTTTAGTAGTTTTTTATCGTAAGCTCCCCTCACCAGGAAAGTTTGTGCAGTCTGTGCGGAAATCATTTCTGTTTCTATACAGCAGGACTGGTAACAAGTTCGGGTTGGCAAAGTGATGCTGAAGGTGTGTTGGTATAAATGCGGCCGGGCGTTCGCCTGTATGGTGAGGCCGGCTCAGTGATCGATCAAATACAAATCTTCATATTTACGAGCGATGATTACAGATTTTTCTCCGTTATTTCCCTTCGTACACGACTCAGGTGTTCGGGAGTCATGTCCAGGTAAGAGGCAATTAAATGAAGGGGTACCCGCTCAATTACTTTCGGCCGTTCTTTAATCAATTGTAAATATTTTTCCCTGGGTGTGGCGGAAGTCAAATCAGCCCGAACACGCTGCATCACCACAACGGTATGTTCTGCCATTAGCCTGCCGAATCGTTCCCAGGACTTATACTCATCAAACAATTTGTAAAGGGAATTTTTAGTGATCATCAATA
>DATBVZ010000636.1:0-3902 GCA_036515095.1 Cyclobacteriaceae bacterium
TGTTGCCGATACGGTCGTACTTACCTATGACAGCCAGCGCGACCTAAGCGACTTTGTCAACCGCGTGAAGATCCATGCGCACCTGGACAGCACCATCATTCATCCACAGGATCTTGCCCTGTTTGCGCCCGGCACGGAAAAGATCGGAAATCCGATCCGGTTCAGTGGCGAGGCCGACGGGCGGGTAAGGAAATTTGCGGTAACCAATATGGACGCCCGTATCAACAACACCCGGCTGGTGGGAAAACTTGACCTGGATGGCCTGCCGGATATCAATGAAACCTTTATCATCCTGAGCCTGAACAATTCCCAACTTGATTTCGAAGACCTTAAATTCCTGTTCAGCCAGAACGCGTTAGACAGGCTCCGTCCGTTCGGAAGAATCGCCATGAATGGCCAGTTCCTCGGTTACCCTTCAGACTTCGTTGCCAACGGCGACTTCACCAGCCACCTCGGGCGGATACGATCAGACATCAATTTCAAGATCAACGAAGAGAATATTGACAGATCGACATACCGCGGAAGGCTTACCATGGAGAACTTTGACCTCGGCCGTTACCTGCAGGATACGATCCTGTTTCAGCGCGTAAGCCTCGATGGTAACCTCAATGGATCCGGACTGACTCTGGAGACAGCCAATTTTGCACTCAACGGTAAGATCAGTGCAATAGGCTTTAAAGGATATACCTACCAGAATATTGTTTCCGATGCCAACTTCGCTTCACAGTTCTTTAGCGGGGCATTAACGATCAACGATCCCAACCTGAAATTTTCCGCCAGGGGTTCTGTGGACCTGCGTGAAAACCGGAATATCATCAAGGTCGAGGCCAACCTTGATACCGCCGCACTCCACATCCTCAATCTTTCCTCCAGGCAAATCCTACTCCGGACCAAACTGGATGTCGACATAAGGGGTCTCGAACTGGACAGCCTTGTTGGAACCGTCGACCTCCGCGATTTCAACATCGATTTCGAGGGTAAGCAGATGGCGCTCGAAAAAGTGCATCTCTATTCCGAAAAGGATGGAAGGAATCGCTTTGTCAAGCTGGAGACCACGCTGTTTGACGCGCTGATAGAAGGTAACTACATGTTTACCGATCTGGCGAAAGACCTCGGCAGGCTCACGCGGGAAATGGCGCTCAACGTAAGGAACAACAACACCGAAATCCAACGGTATTACCAAACCCGGCGATCAAAGCCGGCATCCTACCGTGCTTCCTTCGAATTCAACATCAAGGACGTCGGTCCGCTCAATGAGTTACTGACACTTGACATTGACGTTTCCGGAAACACACTCATAGAAGGGAGCTTCACCAGCGGATATACTACGATCTTCCGGGCCTACACGGTTGTCGATTCGTTGAATTACCACAAAAACCTGTTTCTTGACACGGAGGCAGAACTCACCGTATCAAAGATCGCAGACAGCACCCATGTACTTGCAGTTGCTTTTGTCAACTCTCAAAGGCAGTATCTCAACTCCGGACTTGCTTCTGAGAATCTTGTAGCGGAAGGGGTCTGGGACAAACAGCATATTGACTTCAGGCTCGACGGAGAACAGCCTGCCAAGGGCAATTATGTCAAGCTCCAGGGTATTGTGGATTTCATGCAGGACAGTACGCGGATAAAACTGCTCCCCTCACCCATCCACATCCTTGACAGGAACTGGCACATCGAACCCGAGAATGAAGTAGTTGTCCGGCGCAGGGAGTGGGACTTTCGCGATCTGAAAATTCTCAACCGTGACCAATTCATCCGTGTTGACGGCCAACTGTCCGAAGATTCATCGAAAGTATTGGATCTGGAAATTGGCAAACTGGATCTGTCGGTTCTCGACCTGATCACCAACAAACGATTCAAGGGATCGATGAATGCCAATGTGCAGCTGTCAGACTACTACGGCACCCCTTCCATCCAAAATACGCTGTCTATTGACAGTTTGGTTGTAAACGATTTCCTTATAGGGAATGTAAGGGGCAGAAACGTCTATGATCCGGAGCGGAAAAAATTTGATATCGACCTGAATGTTGACCGGCTGGGCGAACGCATTGTTGCCCTCGATGGCGCCTACACGCCGGCCGACCAGCAACCGCTTGCCCTTACGGCAAATCTTGATCACGCAAACCTGAAAATCCTTGAACCTTTTCTCCAGGAAATCCTGAGCGAAATGAACGGTACGGTAACGGGATCTTTTGCCATCACCGGCGATCTGAGTGATCCGCAGATCAACGGCGAAGGGTTGATCGGTGATGGTCAACTCATGGTAAACTATACCCAGGCACTGTACCATTTTACCGGAATTGTTGGCCTCCGACCCCGGGAAATATACTTCAGGGACATCGAACTTACGGATATCTTCAGGAACAAAGGGAAACTGACCGGCTCGATCGCGCACCGGAATTTTTACAGCATGGTGATTGACCTGGAGGCCACCTTCTCCGGTTTCCAGGTGCTGAACACTACATCGAAAGACAATTCATTGTTTTACGGTCAGGGGTACGCCACGGGTGATGTTACGTTTAGCGGACCGGTCCAGAACCTGACAATAACGTCCAACGCCAGAACTGAAAAGAACACACGTATTTTCATACCGGTAGGCGGTACGAACGTGGCTGAAAAAGAAGAGTACATCAACTTCGTTAATCTTGAAGACACGCTGAGCATAAACCTGAACGGTCCGGGAGCACCCAATACAGTAGAGCTCACGGGTGTAAATTTTGAGCTATTCCTGGACGTTACTCCCGACGCTTACTGCGAAATCATTTTTGATATCAAATCGGGGGATATAATCCGTGGACGCGGCAACGGGGACATTAAGCTCCAGTTGGATACCAAGGGTGAGTTCAACATGTTCGGATCCATTGCATTCACCCAGGGGGCTTACAATTTTACCCTTTACGATATTATCAATAAAGAGTTTGAGATCGAAAATGGCAGCCAGATAACCTGGTTTGGTGATCCTTATGGAGCCAACCTGAACATTGACGCTACCTACAATCAGCTGGCGTCATTTGCACCGCTGGTAAACGATCAGTCATCCACGTCAAGTCCGGAACTGAAAAGAAAATATCCCGTTCAGGTATTGCTTAAGCTCGAAGGGGCCATGCGCGCACCGGATATATCATTTGACATTATAGCCCCGGAACTGCCTCAAACCGTGAGCGTCGCCAATATGCCCCTGGCATTTGTTTTTGATACCTTCAAGAGTAAGCTCGACGAGCAGGAGCTCAAACGGCAGGTGTTCAGTCTGATTGTGCTGAGAAAGTTCTCCCCTCCGGAGTCCTTCAATACCAGCGGGACACTTTACAACAGTGTGAGCGAACTGCTGTCCAATCAATTGAGCTACTGGATGAGCCAGGTAGACGAGAACCTGGAAATTGATGTCGACCTGGGCACCATGGATCAGGAGGCGTTCAACACCTTTCAGTTGCGTCTGTCGTACACCCTGCTGAACGGAAGGCTACGGATTACCCGGGACGGTACATTCGGGAATACCGAATACAACAATACGTACAATCAGAATAACGTGGCTTCTGTTGCGGGCGACTGGACAGTGGACTATTACCTCACTGCCGACGGAAAGTTCAAAGTGAAAATGTATAACCGGACCAACTACAATCAGCTCTCCACGTCAGTGAACAACCAATACTTCACCACCGGTGTCAGCCTTCAGCATGTTCAGAGCTTTAATGAATTCAAAGACCTGATCCGATTCGCGCGAAGAACCGGAAGCGAGGCAGCTCCTGTCGAAGAAGAGCCGGCGAAGCCCGAGGACGATGAGCTCAATCCTGAAGCCATGAGGATAAAAGATGACAGCCTCTAGATTAGTACTGTTTCTTCTCCTCATTTCCCCTTCCCTTCCGGCCCAGCAGAGGGATTCTGTGAATGAAGATGCTATCAAT
>DATBVZ010000637.1:0-2808 GCA_036515095.1 Cyclobacteriaceae bacterium
GCAACCAAGCTCGGTCCCGCGATTGTCTGGAAGGCCCCTTTTATTCCCTTACAGTCGCTCCGGGAAGGTACCAGGTGCAGTTCAGCTACGTTGGCTTCCGGACCGTCACCCTCGAAATCGACTTGCAGAAGGATACATCACGAAATATCGAGCTGGCTGCAGAAGCTACCTTCATTGAGGAAGTTGTGGTCGAAGATAAGCGCCTGGACGCGAATGTGGAGGATGTACAGATGAGTCGCAATACCATAAACATGAACCAGGTGCGCAAACTTCCGGCGCTATTCGGCGAAGTGGACATCATCAAGAACATCCAGATGCTGCCGGGTGTGATCACGGCCGGAGAAGGAACGTCCAGCTTTTTCGTCCGGGGTGGCAGCGCCGATCAAAACCTGATCCTCATCGATGAAGCGCCGGTATATGACCCCTCGCATTTGTTCGGACTCTTTTCCGTGTTCAACGCCGACGTGATCAAAGAATCCGAACTGTACAAAGGCGGCATCCCCGCCCGGTTCGGGGGGAGATTGTCTTCCATCCTGGAAGTCCGGACCAAAGACGGAAACAACAAGGAATTGCACGGCACCGGAGGAATTGGCTCGATGGCCAGCCGCATAATGGTTGAAGGGCCCATTAAAAAGGAAAAAAGTTCATTCATTGTCTCTGCGCGGCGTTCGTATGCCGACCTGTTCCTGCGTGCAGCAAACGAAGATAACCTGGTTTACTTTTTTGACATCAATGCCAAAATCAACTGGCGGCACAACAATAACAACCGGTTCTTTGCAGCTTTCTACGCAGGCCGCGATGATTTTTCGTTCAGCGACGATTTTGGTTTTAGCTGGGGAAACGCCACAGCAACCTTCCGGTGGAACCACTTGTTCAACGACCGGTTATTTTCAAATACCTCGCTTATCGCCAGCAACTTCGACTATGCACTGGAAATAATCGATCCGGCAGAAGGGCTCAAATGGACCTCGAACCTGCAGGAACTGAGCCTGAAGAATGATCTGTCGTATTTTATAAACCCCGACAATGAACTCTCGTTCGGATACCACATAACCGGAAGAAGATTTTCGCCGGGGAAAATTCGGCCGAATACTTCGGGGTCGATCTTTACCACCGTTGAATTGCAAAACCTATATGCGCTGGATCATGGCCTGTACATCAGCAACAGACAACAATTAGGAGAACGTTTTACCCTCGACTATGGCGTGAGGCTGTCAATCTTTCAGCAGATGGGGAAGACCGATGTTTACGTTTACGAAGACCCGTATGACAACGTTAACGTTGTGCGCACCGACACCCTTCACTACGATGCATGGGACAACATCAAAACGTACGTAAACCTGGAACCCCGCGTCGGACTTCGCTATGTGCTCGCACCGGGTCAGTCGCTCAAGGTATCGTATAACCGCATGGTGCAGAATACACACCTCATCGCTTCGGGTACTGTTCCTGTTCCCTTCAACACCTGGAACCCCAGCAGCACTTACCTGAAACCCCAGCTTGCAGACCAGGTGGCCGCGGGTTATTTCCGGAATTTCAATGACAACACCTACGAGCTTTCGGTAGAGACGTACTACAAAGCCATGCGTAATGTCACTGACTTTGCGGACAATGCCCAGTTGTTCTTTAACCAGGATCTGTCCACCGAATTCCGGCAGGGAAAGTCGTCCTCCTATGGCGTGGAGGTGATGCTGAACAAAACCAAAGGCCGCCTTACCGGTTCGGTTGCCTATACCTGGTCCCGGACCGTGCGTGAGATCGATGGCGTGAATCACGGCAACGAATTCTTTGCCAATTACGACAGGCGGAACGTTTTCAATGTCTACGCAACGTACGAATTGAATCCACGCTGGACCTTTGGCGCAAGCTTCAATTACGGAACGGGAAGGCCGATCACCCTGCCTGCCGGTAAGTTCGAATTCGGCAACTACAATCCCGATGTAATTACCGAGCGGAACGGATACCGGCTTGCCGCCTACAATCGCCTGGACCTTTCAGCTACCCTGAAAACAAGGCAACGGCCTGATCGCAAATGGAAGGGTGAATGGGTGTTCTCTGTATTTAACGTGTACAATCAGCAAAATCCTTTCACGATTTACACCCGAACCAAGCAGGATGATGACGGAAACATCATTGGCGATGGAACGGAGAAAGAGGCGCGCCTCGTTTATCTGTTCCCCATACTCCCCTCAGTAACCTACAACTTCAAATTTTAACCAGAATGACCAGAAACCCATTAATCATAGTAATCACATCAATTGTAACCATCCTGATCGTCGCCGGGTGCGAAAAGGAATACCTTCTCAGCACCAACCCCGCCGGACCCAATGTGGTGATCCAAGGTCTGGTCACCAACCAGCCGGGATATCACTATGTAAAACTTACCCGAAGCGCCGGATTCTATGACAGTGGAAATACGCCCCGGATAATTGATGCTACCGTGTCGGTGGAAGATGATCTTGGCAACGTCACGGAATTCGCGCATAACCCGGGAAACAACCCTGACTCCACGGGATACTACAAACCGGTCACCGCCTTTGCGGGTGAGATCGGAAGGACATACAGGTTGTCCGTTAGGGCTGACGGACAACTCTTTGAAGCGGAAGACACGATGTATCCGGTGACTTCGATTGATTCGTTGACCTATGGGATCGACGAGGAAGAACAGGAGGACCCTGAACATCCTGGACGGTACTTCGAGGTACTTATCTATACACGCGAACCACAGGAAACCAAAGACTACTATCTCTTTAACTTTTACCGCAACGACTCCCTCACGATCGACAACCCTACCGACATCTATTTTAC
>DATBVZ010000638.1:0-4524 GCA_036515095.1 Cyclobacteriaceae bacterium
CTCGTATCCATTGATTTTCAAGAATTTAAATCCCTGCTGGATAAGAATAATTGGGACAGAATTTCAGAAATATTTATTGATGCGTCCAGAAAGCTTGAGAAAATTGGTGCGGATTCAATTGTCATGTGCGCTAGTACGCCCCATCATGTCTCGGATACTGTTCAAAAGGAAATTTCCATACCTCTTCTGCATATTGCGGAAGCTACTGCCAACGAAGTGCTTAGAGGTGAAATAAATAAGGTATTGCTGTTGGGGACGAAGTTTACAATGGAACAGGAATTTTTTAAGAAGAGACTTCTGATCTCTAAAATTGAAACGCTGATTCCTGACCAGAACGACCGCGAATTTATACATCAGAATATTTTTGCTGAGTTGGGTAGGGGAATCTTTAAGCCTGAAACGAAGAGGAAGTATCTTGATATAATAGATAAATCAGTGCATGAAGGTGCAGAAGGCGTAATCTTTGGATGTACCGAAATTCCAATGCTGATAAAACAAGAAGATTGTCGCATACCTACGTTTGACACCACGCTGTTGCATGTGAGATACGCAGTGGATTTCGCACTGGCTTGATACCTGATCCGCGACCAGAACTAATGTCCGCAGGCGGACATTGACGTCCGCGTGCGGACTGCAAAGTCAACGCTGACGCGTAATTTGGTGGAATTTGGCCGGTGGCATTGATTTTGGGACAATGGCTGTAAACTACAAAACCCATGTTTAAGAATTATTTCAAGATTGCCTACCGCAACCTTATCCGCTCCAAGGTTTATTCATTCATTAATATCTTTGGTCTTTCCCTGGGTGTTGCCTGTTGTCTCCTGCTGTCGCTGTATGTGCATGACGAATTCGGCTACGACCGCCATCATCAGCGATTGAATGATCTGTATAGGATAGGCACCCAGTTTGAAGGGGCCATTGGGTTTGACAAACTGGGTTCCGTGTCACCCCCCATAACCATGGCGCTGAAAGATGAGCTGCCGGAAATCGAAGCGGCTGCCCGGGTCGTTGGAGCCTTCACCAGGGAGAGTCTGATTCAATATGAGGACAACAAATTCTACGAGCCGGATGCGTATGTAGCCGACTCGACCCTTTTCGACGTGCTCACCTATGAATTCCGGGAAGGCAATCCCAAGAAAGCACTGACCGATGCGAACAGCGTTGTCATTTCAGAAACGCTCGCAGGCAAACTCTTCGGCAATGAGTCTGCGTTGAACAAGAGCATCCTGATCAGCCAGGGCGGCGCACCCGTTAACTATAAAATAACCGGGGTTTACAAACACAACAACAGCTTCCTGAACGCCAATTTCATCTCATCCATGATGAGTGAAGGACTCGGAGAATACATCCGTAACAACCCCGAAGCCGCCAATGAGTGGGCAGGGCAAAATTTTGTTCAGGCATACATCAAGCTGGTGCCGCGGCATTCACAGGCGGCCACCGAAAAGAGAATCAACGAAGTTCTGATCAAATATGGGTCGGAGGATATGAAGGCACTGGGTATCACCAAGACCCTGTTTCTTGAGCCTGTCAGGGATATCTATCTGAAGTCTCCCGTTGACAAAAACCAGCGCATAACGTATATCTATATTATCGTTTCCATTGCGCTGTTCGTCCTGTTACTGGCCTGCATTAACTTCATGAATCTTTCCACTGCCAAAGCTGCCAAACGCGCCTCGGAGATCGGCATCAGAAAAGCTATGGGTGCATTTCGTAGCAGCCTGATCCGGCAGATACTGGGCGAGGCGTTGGTCATTGTGGTCATCGCCATCCTGGTAAGCGCGATTCTGGTGCAAGTTGCTCTACCGCTGTTCAATGAACTTTCGGGAAAGAACATCACGTTCAACCGGGACAATGTTCCTTATTTTGGGGCAGCCCTAGTCATATTAACCATCATTACAGGGCTTATTGCCGGCAGCTATCCGGCTTTTTACCTATCCTCTTTCAAACCTGCCGAGGTATTGAAAGGCAAGTTGTCGTTGGGCAACGCTTCAGGTAGACTACGGCAAACCTTAGTGATCTTTCAATTTGTAGTTGCCATCGTCCTGGTGTGCGGAATGCTTGTGATCTCCAGGCAACTGTCATTCATGAAAGAGAAGGATCTTGGGTTTGATCCAGAGGCCAAGATCATCATACCGCTTCGAACGGCTGATGCAAAACAAAAGTATGAGACATTAAAAACTGAGGTTGAAGAAATGAGCTCGATCCACGCAGTGTCCGCGGCAACTTTTCCACCCGGTTCTCAAATTTTCAGTGATATGGCGTTCTACCTGGAGGGGGGTAGTATGGAAAATGCTATTCTTAATCGTCGGAACGTAATCGATGCCGGATATATGGAACTACTTGGGATTAAGTTGATAGCCGGCCGCGCATTTACCAACAACCGTGAGGCTGAATCTCAGGGTCAGCTCATTCTTAATCGCGCTTCCGCTAATAAATTCGGAATGGATGCTGACAAAATAGTGGGACAAAAGCTTTACTTCGATTGGCAAGGGCAGAAATACAACTTCCAAGTGATTGGTGTGATGGAGGATTATAATCAAACTTCGCTAAAGGACCCCATCGTGCCGATCATGTTCGAAATCGCGGATACTACGAACCGCTACAACTTTATGATCGCAAGCGTCACTCCTTCCGGATTTTCTGAAAGCATCGCCGCGATTGAAAACATTTGGAAGTCACAGGTATCAGACGCGCCATTCGAATATACTTTCCTGGATGACAACATACAGCAACTGTATAACGAAGATCGCCGTATTTCAAAGATCATCACCTACTTCTCTGTGATCGCCATGATTATATGCAGCCTGGGCCTATACGGACTATCTTCCTTTATGGCAGAGCGGCGACTTAAAGAAATAGGCGTCCGCAAGGTTATGGGTGCCAGCGTCAGCCAGATAGCGGGCATGATGTCGAAAGAATTTGTAAAGCTTGTGTTGGTGGCTTTCGCGATAGCGATACCGCTGTCATGGTATTCGATGCAAAGATGGTTACAGGGCTTTGAGTACAAGACGCCCCTGAATATCGCACCCTTCGTCTATGCCGGACTAAGCGCCCTGGTTATCGCCTTGTTGACGATCAGCTATGAGTCATTCAAGGCGGCGAATACCGATCCTGCGAAGACTTTGAGGAATGAGTAGGTTAGGAAGAATGAAACCCACCTAACTCCTAGCTGGTGGCAGCCTGCAACTCCCGGACTTTCTCCTTCGCAGTTTTCGCCAAATCGTCCTGGATCATATAGAGGCACGGTACGATGACCAGGATGATGGCGGTAGCAAACACAATTCCGAATCCGAGGGAGATCGCCATGGGGATGAGCTGGTAGGCCTGACTGGAGGTCTCCAGGATGATCGGCGTAAGGCCGCCGAATGTTGTCAGTGTAGTCAACACGATAGGACGGAACCTTCGGATAGCCGCTTGATGGATTGCTTTGTAAGCAGACAGCCCGCCTCTGTGCTTGTTCGCATGATCGATCATGATAAGGGAATCATTAACGACCACACCGGACAGGGCGATTATTCCCATGAGGCTCACCAGCGAGAGATCGTAACCCAATATGAGATGTCCGATGACGGCGCCGACGATACCAAAGGGTATTGCCAGCATCACGACCAGCGGCTGGATGTAACTGTTAAGGGCTCCGGCAAGCAAGGCGAAGATCAGGAGCATGGCAATGATAAAACCTGACCACAGCGCCTGGGTTGACTCTCTCATTTCCGCCTGGTTGCCTTCGAAGCTCCACGTCACTCCGGGGAAATCCGCCCTGAGCTGCGGGAGTAGTTCCTGGCTCAAGGACTCAAGCACGCGGGTTTGAGCCCCGGGCGGCTCCACGTCCATGCTGACGGAAACCACTCTCTTTCCATCGCGGCGGTTAATGTTAGTGAACGTTTGTCCTTCCACTATCTCCACGACGTTCACTAACGGTACGACAGTGCCATTGGGAGCGCGTACGAGAAAATCTTCCAGGTTGTAAAGATCTTTTCGCTCCTCCAGCGGAAGCTTCACGCGGACTTCTATTTCATTGATCCCCCGGAGTTGCCGCATCGCCAGCGCTCCATAGAAAGCATCGCGCACCTGTTGGCCGACATCAGAGGGTGTCAGGCCGAGATTCCTTCCTTCGGGCAAAAGTTCAAAGCCCAACTGAATCTTGCCCAGGTTGTAGTTATCGTTGATGTCTCTGACTTCGCTAAAAGTTCCTGCTCTTTCCACGAATGCAAGACTCGCTTTCTCCAGAACGTTGATATCCGGATGGCTAAGGTCAATGCTGATGTCAGGCCGCGCGCCGCCCGGTCCCCGCTCCGCTTCAAAAGTGATCTGATCCACACCCTCTATGTCACCGATGTTCTCACGCCACAAGTCTATCAGCTGCTTCGCGGTCATATCCCGCTCGTCCGGTGGCTTCATCACAATTTCGACATCTACAAAATCCTTTCCGCGCACGTTGGTTTTAATACCTTCGGCCACTTCATACAGATTGTGTTCTACAAACATGCGCTGGGTAGACCGGGTGATTTCCCCCGCCAC
>DATBVZ010000639.1:0-2479 GCA_036515095.1 Cyclobacteriaceae bacterium
CTATTACGAGGTATCCGCGCGCCAGGGATTCTTCTGGTGGGAAATTGACATCACGTACTACCTCCTTCGCAGTCTTGCGGCCGTAGGGCTGATCTGGGACCTGAAGGGCGTACCGAAGCATATTATGTATTCCAGGAATAAGGCCCATGCACGGGAGCTGCGTAAAGAAATGGGACCTTGATTGGCATGATTCTTTGACTATGATTACCATGATTTTTTTGGCTATGATTATCAGGATTTGCCAGGATAATTGAAAATCGCGGTAAATCAGGTCTATCGCAGCAAATCACGACCTGATCATGATAAATCAAAGCTTAATCACGGTAGTCATGGTCCGGTTTGGAAATTTAGCCCGGAAAACTAAATTTGCACTCCCCGACTACGCTAAGGCTTCGTCGGGCAAAGCCTGCCTACGCTGAAGGTATGCTGGCAAACCCGGCTTTGAAACATAAATACTGCGGGAGTAGCTCAGTTGGTAGAGCACGACCTTGCCAAGGTCGGGGTCGCGAGTTCGAGCCTCGTTTCCCGCTCAGTTCAGACCCCTCTCCGGTGGAGAGGGGATTGTTTTTTTAGGGGAGTTAAAGTTTCCCAAGTTCGCTAAAGCTATGTCGGACGAAGCCCGACTAATACGTCGTACGAGCCCGGGTGGTGGAATTGGTAGACCTGACTACGCTAAGGCTTCGTCAGGCAAGCACGCAGGGACTTAAAATCCTGTGGCGGTTAACCGTCGTGCGGCAGGTTCAACTCCCGCCCCGGTACCAGGCAAGAGGAGGACTTGCGGCTTGAAGTGAGGATTCAGGCGGATTGTATTGGTAAAGTATTGGTGATGATATAGTGGGTGGAGGAGAGACTCTCACAGAGATAATTGTTCTTATTGTTATTGCCCGGGTGGTGGAATTGGTAGACACGCAGGACTTAAAATCCTGTGGCGGTTAAACGCCGTGCGGGTTCAAGTCCCGCCCCGGGTACAAGCAAAATATTCAAGTAAGGTACTGTGCGGTTAAACGTCGTTGCGCGTTCTTGCGCACGGGCCAGCCTTTTATTCACCACCCTCCGGAATCTTAAACCACTTGATCGCGTTGGTCCGGTAGACCTTGTCAATCACGTCTGCCGGAAGCTTCAATCCCTGAAACTCTCCATTCACTTCCCACACGCTCATCGTATCATCGGTTGTGAAATATTTCCAGTCTTCCAACCACTTTTCGTGCGTGCTTTGCCTGGCATCCTCAGGATCATCGGAAGGTCCGATACCGCCATCGGTACCGTAGATGAGGCGGTCCTGGTATTTGACGAAGAAGTTACGGACTTTTTCGCGGTCGGCCTTCGATTGAAACTGCAGGTGGCATATTCTTGCTGCCATATCAGCCGCCATGTTCGGGAACCGGTCAAATCGTTTGGCAAGTTCATCAACATCCCACTCGAGACTGGCAAGATGCGCGGCCACGAAACGCAAGTCGGGATGACGCTCCAGGAACCGGTCGCGTGCGTTGATCTGATCCTCGTACGAGGGATAATCCGGATGCAAGAACATATGATATTGCGGATGCTCCTCGAAGTAATTCCGATCGTTGTTGACGGTCATCTGATCAAGCGGCAGCCAGCAATTTTTCGGTTCACCCAAATGACCCAAAACGGTTTTGTCCTGGTCGATCACGTACCGGATCACCGGGTCGAATTTGGGATCATCGATCATGATAAAATTTCCGGACGAGTCTTTGTAGACCATTCCAATGCTTTTCCAAAGTTTGATTCCCAATGCGCCATCCCTGAACGATCGTTCCAGCATGCCGATGGCTTCATTTGCCCAACCCACGGAGTCCCAACGCTTCAGGTTGAAAACGCTGACAAATTCAACGGTGGCCGGCGACTGGTTTACCTGGTACAAGGCCATTTGATATTGTGTCTCTGTCGGACGCACACCATTGTCAACGTTCACCGTCACCAATTGAAAATTGTCTGCTTTGGCCAGGTCAGTAAGCGCCGGGCTTTCGGCATTCAAATGAAAATGTGCGTCAATCTTGGAGACCGATAGGAAATCATCCATCGAATAGTATTTGGTCTGACAGGAAGCAATCATTGTCAATGCGAGGAGGGCAGGGAAAATATTCTTCATGAGTGGTTGGGGACGATTGGTCGGATAAGTTACAAAATTCGGCTATGCGCCGGAACTTCAGCGATCGGGACTCTAAGGAAAAGTCCGGCAGGCAAACCACCCCACCGGACTTCCAGCACCGCCTGTCAGCCTGACTATTATTTGCTCAATGCATCCATCTTTTCGAAGACGGCTTGAAATGAATGCCAATCCGTATTGGTACCGCCTTTATCATCTTTTTTCTTCCCGTAGTATCCTTCCATAAAGTTTTCCGAAGATGTCCAGACCGTCTGTATTATACCCTGGAAGTTTTTCTGAAGCTCCGGGGTAGCGGTGCCGCGGAAGTTGGCCATATCAGCAGCCTGCAGCTCGGAAACGGCAGGGGTT
>DATBVZ010000640.1:0-2675 GCA_036515095.1 Cyclobacteriaceae bacterium
TCTGTCGACGGCCTATGCCAATGGATGGTTCAGCGGAAATATGAATCGAAGTTATCAGGTGGTAACCATAGTCGTCTTTTTACTCACCATACTTTCCAGCGTGGTTATTCATAAGGAGAAATTCAGGAACCCCATTCAGAAGAGGTTCCTTTATTTCAGGTTTCATTCCCTGTGGAACAAAATGCTGGGGTTAGCCGGACTAAAGGGCCTGGCTCAGGGCTACCTCGTTACCGCACCGGCGATCCTTATAATGCGCATGGTTGGAAACGAAGGTTCGCTTGGACTGGTCCAGGGAATCAGTGGCATTGCTACAGCGGTGATGTTGTATCTGCTTGGGCGGACCACAAAACCCGATCATCGTATTTATATCTTCTCTGCGGGGCTCGTGATCTTTTTGTTGGGAACATTGGTCAACGGAATATTATTCTCGGCCCTTGGTGTGATGGTCTTTGTCTTGTGCAAAGTGCTGTTTCAACCCTTACATGACATTGCCTATTTTCCTATACAAATGCGCGTGATCGATGTGGTTTCAAGAATTGAAAAACGAAATGAATTTACGTACATCTTCAATCATGAGTTTGGATTGTATATCGGAAGGTTCTTTGGCCTGGGGTTGTTTATCTTCTTCGCGACCTATATCTCCGAAGGCTTTGCATTAAAATATTCATTGATCGTCATTGCCGTTGTTCAGCTGGCCTCGATTCCTCTGGCCAGACACATCGTGAAGGAATCATACAAACTGCAGAAAGCATGAGGAAGTCACTCTTTATAGTCATCGTATTACTTTCTGTTTCTTCGTGCGCCAGGCGCGAACAAATAAAGCAGATCGTTATTGACAGAGTTGCCCTTATGCCCGACCATCCGGAGCCATATAAGATGACAGACTGGTACGAGAAGGCTCATCATTTTGATCAATACGTATTTAACATAGACCTGAAGGGAGAGTATCTGCCGTTCATCTGGATTGATAGTGCGCAACGGAATTTTCCCCAAAATACGTTCGGCATGTTCACGGTGATCGGCGACATCCGCCAGGGACCAAAGGGAAATAAGGAATTTCACGAAGCCATTTGCTCCATGGGCTCCCTAATGGGGGCAGGATTGGTGGGAATAGATAAAACGAATCAGAACGGGTTCAACTATGTGAAGATGACACAGAACTACTTCAATTCTGCCAACGGCTGGAACATCATGATGAATAATACGAATCCTTCGGTCGCACTATTAGGTGGTGGATACGGACGCGACTGGTGGTATGACGTTTTCCCGAATGTATTGTTTTACGGCCTTTGCGAGTTATTTCCAAACGTTCCGCAAGCGGATAGCCTCCAACGCATTATCGCGGAACAATTCTTCAAAGCGGATTCAGTCCTTGAAGGAAATTACGATTATTCCTTCTTCGATTACAGCCGGATGAAAGGCATATCCTCGGACATTCCGCATCAGCAGGATGTGGCCGGGGGTCATGCGTATGTGCTGCTGTGCGCGTACAAAAAATTTGGCGATGAACGCTACCTGAGCGGAGCAAAGTCGGCCATGGATGCTTTTGTAAGCCAGAATGAGAGCAGATTTTACGAAGTGCTGATGCCGTTTGGCGCATTGGTGGCGGCGCGACTGAACGCGGAACATGGAACGCGCTATGATGTAAGGAAAATACTGAATTGGACATTTGAAGGCTGCCGGGCACCGGATGGCAGAACCGGGTGGGGAGTAATAGCCGATCGTTGGGGTGATCATGATGTTTACGGTCTGCAGGGAAGCATAACGGATGGTGGCGGCTATGCCTTCCTGATGAACTCGTTTGATATGGCCTGGCCACTGGTCCCGCTGGTAAAATACGACAGTCGCTATGCGGAGGCGATTGGAAAGTGGATGTTGAATGTTACCAATGCTGCACGACTTTTTTATCCGTATGAAATCGACGACCAGCACCAGTGGTTGCCGTTAAAAAAAGAGATTTCCAAGAATGTCATCGCCTATGAAGGGATTCGGAAATCCGATGACTATAAACGGGAAGATCTTAAGGGAGTTTCTCCCGTTGCAACAGGGGATGGTCCGAAGTGGACAAGCGGACAACCTGATATTTCCATGTTCAGCCTGTATAGCTCCGCTCAGGTGGGAATTTTCGGATCCATTGTTCGCAAAACAAATGTTGACAAAATATTACAAATCAATTGCAACGCTACGGATTTCTATCAGGATGAATCATTTCCGACCTACTTATACTACAATCCCTACGATACCCTGCAGACGGTGTGTTTTTATCCTGCCGATACCGCAAAGGTGGATCTGTATGACGCGTTGAATCATGAGTATCTGATGCAAAATACAGTAGAGGAAGGGTGCTTTCAGATTCAAGCCAAATCCTCGCTGCTGCTCGTAGTGCTGCCTGCCGGAAGTGAAGTGAGAATTAAGAATGGCAGGTATATGACAGAAAACAAAATAGTGGCCCATATCATTCGGTAAAAATTTTAATGCCATGAAAAAAACAACCTGTCATTTGCTTCTTCTGGTAACGCTTTCCCTTAGCGCACAGGCGCAGATAACGTTAACCGGTACGGTTAAAAGTGATGTCAACGAACCCCTTATCGGAGCGAGTGTTTTGATCAAAAACACCTCACTTGGAACGACGGTAGATGTTAACGGGACTTTCACCCTCCAGTTGGATGAACATC
>DATBVZ010000641.1:0-2872 GCA_036515095.1 Cyclobacteriaceae bacterium
GGGCATGGTTTCAAAAAAAGTAGTCCAGTCCAGGAAGGTGAAGGCGTTCCAAACCCCACCCTCCCGGGATATGGCTTTGTCGAGCAGGCTGGCGGGGAATTCAGGCGTCCCCTTAAACTGCATGTGTTCAACCCAATGGGAAATGCCGGTCTTCCCGGGAACTTCGTTGCGTGAACCGACGCGGTACCATACCCAATTGCTGATCAAGGGCGCGGTATGGATCTCCTGTAGCAGGACCAGCAGACCGTTGGAAAGTTGTGTTTTTTTAATCGGATTGGACATGTGGCCTATATAGTAACTTGTTTACCGCAAGTCTGTCAACCAACTGCCTTGTGAATTTTTCCTCATCGGGCTATAATCATTGCCGCTAACCGGACGGCGAATAGCCGTCCTTTGAGTTGATTCTGGAGGATCACGATGACCAGTGATCATAACAGCACCCATCTCGTTGCGGTAATTGGGGCCGGACCAGCAGGCCTATATGCTGCCAGGCAGCTGGCCAGCCAGGGCATTCACGTGGTTCTTTTCAACCGGGATATCAAACCCGGTGGTCTGGCGGAGTACGGCATCTACCCGACGAAAACAAAAATGAAACTGGGCCTGAGAAAGCAATTTAACCAGATTTTGGAAGATCCCAGAATTGAATATTACGGCAATCTCAGGATTGGTAAAGAAGGGGATTTCACACTCGATGAACTCAAAGAAATTGGGTTTCAGGCCCTATTGGTTACGGTAGGCGCGCAGGGCACGAAGTGGTTGGGGCTGCCTGGTGAAGATCTGTTGGGCGTATACCATGCCAAAGATCTGGTGTATCACTACAACAGTTTGCCTCCTTTCAGCCAGCAAAAGTTTCACATCGGCAGACGCGTCGCCCTGGTCGGCGTTGGCAACGTTATGCTTGACATTGCCCATTGGTTGATCCGCCATCTAAAAGTCGATGAGGTGGTTGCCCTGGCACGGCGGGGACCGGCGGAGGTGAAGTTCAGCAAGAAAGAGATGGAGACAGTCGCTCGCAATCTTGACCTGGAAGATTTGGATGCGGAGTTCGAACGGGTTGCCCCGGTCATGCGGTCTGTTGGTCAGGACGTCTCGGAGTCCAAAGCTTTCATATTATCCACTTTGCCAAAAGCACCGGAACCGGTTTCCGGTACCCGCTTCCGTCTTGAATTTTTGGCCTCCCCGAGCCGGGTCTTAGGCGGTGAACGCGGCGTGGTGCGCGGCCTGGAAGTGGAAGATACTACTCTGATCTCTTCAAACGGAACAACCAAAGCAAAACGCCTGGGCACGACGCGGGTGCTGGATGTTGACACCGTGATCTTCTGTATCGGCGATCGGGTAGATGAGTCCTTTGGGCTGCCCATTAAATGGAATGAATTCATAAAAAATCCAACGCCGCGTTTTCCAGTGAATGGGCTTTCCTATGAAGCTTACGACCCCGATGAGGAGAAACCCATAGAAGGAGTCTTCGTGGCAGGCTGGTCACGGGAAGCCAGCAGTGGCCTGGTTGGGGTGGCGCGTAAAGATGGGGAAAACGGGGCTTTGGCGGTGACTGAATACCTGCAAACACTCTCCCCGGCTGAAAACCCCGAGGAAACATTAAAAAATATACGCAAACGGATAAACCACCTCGATCAGCGTGTGATTGTGAAGGAAGACTTGCAATACCTCGAAATGGCAGAAAAAGCAGAGGCCGAGAAGCTGCAAGTGGAAGACTTCAAATTCAAGTCGGATTCAGAGATGTTGAGAGCGATCGAGAGGCTGAAAATTTAGGCTTTAATTTTTAGCGTCCAAAGCAAAAAAGGTGCCCCTGCTGTGAGGGTGCACCTTTTCTTTTACTTATCAAATGAGCAAGCTAAAATTGCGTAACTTTTCACAGCTGTCATACGTTTTATTATTCAAACGAGCAAATCAGCAACCCCGGCGGGGGGCGCTCAAAACACTGCTACATCAAGGTACACAACCGAAAGTGCAAACATATGGATAAAGCTGATCGACAACTGCTCGAGGTCGTAGAAATATGGCCTTCCTTATCGACCTGGCAAAAATATCGGCTATTGATTTTGGCCATGTGGTGGGCCAAAGTGATCCACCCAGTACGGTCTTTGCTGCGCCGCACAGGACTTGGTGAGAATATTGCCGGAAACTGGATGATAAGATTTTTGATCACCGGTCCCGTGATTCTGATATTTTCTGCAATCGGATTATCGATAAGCAAAAGTTTAATTTATTCACTCTTTGTGTTGTTTCTGGCCCTGGCCTGTGCCGTATTATCGGTTTTCGATCACAATTAATGGTTGGAGGTAACATGCGTCGATTAATCATCTTGGCTTTTTGGATGTTGATCCTGGGCTGGTTGATCGCCTGGCTAAGCTGGGCAACGGATAAGGGGGAGATGCCCAGCGGCGCGTTATGGGCGATGTTTTCGCTAACAGCCTGGTGGATCGTAGGCGCGGCGAGCAGAGAAGGCAAGCGGAGAGGCTGATCTGCAAGCAAAAGCACCCCGAATGTCAAATTCGGGGTGCTTGGTTTTAATCACTTATGAGCTTAGTTTAGAGGCATGACGTTAGCAGCTTGCAAACCTTTGGGGCCATCTTCGACGGTGAATTCCACCCTCTGACCTTCCATCAGATTGCGAAAACCATCCATCTGGATAGCGGAGAAATGAACGAACACATCCGGTCCGTCCTCTCGAGATATGAAACCATATCCCTTGTTCCCGTTGAACCATTTGACTGTTCCGACAATACGTTCAGGCATTTCTTTTGACTCCTTTATAAAAATTAGTTACTAGTGATGCTTCATTTGTTCCATCGGATCAGTCAACGAAAAATGGCCGAGGATTGCACCTCGAGCCATCGGCTTGCTTAGTCCA
>DATBVZ010000642.1:0-3021 GCA_036515095.1 Cyclobacteriaceae bacterium
ATGGAATCCACCCCGGACATCGGGTCGCTGTTCGGTCCGCGTAAAAACCGGCGTTACCGGATCTTGCTGAACGATGCGAAGGACAGCTTCTTCGATCCCATCCTCCTTCGGTCTCTTCCCTTCGACGCACAGGTAGGCGTGCTGGCCCATGAGCTTGGCCATGTGGTTTATTACCATAAGCTAAACCTCCTTCGGTTAGGTAAATGGGGATTGAACTATCTTCGCGATGATGAATTCCGCGCTATCCATGAGCGCTCCACCGACCTGATGCCTGTCTACCATGGACTTGGAGGTCAGATCTACCAATACGCCTGGTTTGTCCGCAATGATCCCTCCTGCAAGGAGTTTTTTGAAGTTGAAAAAGACTTTATGGACAAGTACTATTTGACGGACAGGGAACTGCAGGAGGCACGGATGGGGAGGAAGGTTGAAGGATTGAACGATTGAGGGTTGAATAAAAGTAGTGCGTTTATGTGGTTCGAGAGTTCAGTTTAGGCCGGCTTTGCTCGCACTCCGCGAACGCATCCGCCGTCAGCGGGACTGTCTTTTCAATTCATAATTGGCAAGCAGAACGCTGTTCCGGTAGACCGCAAGGCTGTTTCCGCGGCGT
Source organism: Cyclobacteriaceae bacterium (assembly GCA_036515095.1). Lineage (GTDB taxonomy): Bacteria > Bacteroidota > Bacteroidia > Cytophagales > Cyclobacteriaceae > ZC4RG29. The sequence goes on from DATBVZ010000642.1 coordinate 611, forward strand.
TCGAACTTCATTCCCGAAAAATCCTTCTTATAGAAGAATACGTTGTTCATATCCCTTTCCACAACGTATAGTGCCCTGCCCCTTCTTTTCCTTTGCTTTCTGATCTCAAGCCTGAGGTTGTCATTTGTGCTGCTCACCACATACTCTTTTCCCAGGAGGAGATCATTTCCGGACAACTGAAAATGGTTTCTCTTTTTTCTTTTGTTCAGGTAAAACTGATTTGTGTCGAGTTTGTAAATGGCGTCCCGCTTTCTCCTTTTCCCGGAGTAGATCAGTGATGTGTCGGTATCGACTATCGCATACTTCATTCGCCCTTTTCGCATATAGGATATGCTGTCGCCGTTTTCTTCCAGGTGGTAGATATAGCGCGCTTGTTTTCTACGGGCGTTGCCCGTTGTTAGCGAATCATGATGAAACCGGTAGACCGTTACTTTTCCGTTCCTTGCCGGTTTGTTGATCCGATAAATTTCAAAATCTTCATCCGGTGAAAAGCCCGACAGGTACCCAAGCCGGAAGGAAAGGTTCTTATTCAGGTCGTAGAACAACCCGTTACCCAGATCGAAACCCATGGGGTGATAGGGCACATCCTCGCTGCCGGTAGAATCCCCCTCAGTCTGACGGATAAGGTCAATTCTCAGGTTATTGGCCTCCCACGCCGGCTGAAGAGTAACCGGGTCAAAAGCTACTTTCTCAAGATTCCTGATTTCGCCGACGTCAAGGGTTGCGCAAGAGCCACTCACCAGGAGGGCCATGACGTAGATGCAGGCGGCAGGCTTCATTGATTCGATTTTTGGCTGACCGGTCGTACCCTCTATCGCATCAAATTCTTTGCCACGATTGATGACTCTGATTCGTCAGATAATGGATTGATGGATCAAGATTTTCAGGGGTTAGCGGGATTGCCGGAATGGCGAACTCTGCTGCTCACCTTCTGAAGATCACAGGACCGTTCGCTTCGTAGTGATGCTTCTTCAGCAACGTATACATCGCGGCGCCGGCAAGCATCACAGAACCGTAGCCGTGCGGACCGGTACCGACAGGCCGCTGGAAATAAAAGGCCGGGTCAAAGGCCATGGATGTTCCCGCTGAGGTACCTTCTACCTGACCTTTGTCGTTCACTTTTGTGCTGACGGCGTTCCATCCGAGTAGTGCTGCCGGACCATAAGCCTCCAGGTCAATCCATCCCTGATTGATACCATGCGCCAGCACATATGTGAACATGGCGCTTGCGGAAGTTTCAAGGAAGGAATCGTTGCGGTCCAGCAGTTGGTGCCAGAAGCCCGTAGCCGATTGCAAGTTTGCAAGGCCACGACAGTACGCTCTGAATAATTCAAGAACCGACCCGCGCTGCGGATGATCGTTGGGGAGCACGTCCAGCAGCGCAACGACTGCCATAACGGCCCATCCGTTGGCGCGTGCCCAATAAAATGCCGGATGCGGGTCCATACCTTCCACCCAGCCGTGCATGCAGACTCCCCTGTCTTCGTCGAACAACTTTTCCGAAAACAGGGTCACCTGACGGGATGCTTCGTCATAATAGGTTTGGTCATCGGTTAACTTTCCCATCTGCGCCAGCGCAGGTATGCCCTGATACAGATCATCAACCCAGACGGAGTTTGGCATCGGCCTGTTCCGGGCAAATGTCCCGTCCTGTAAACGATGCACCTTCGTCATGATATAATCGATCGATCGGTCGACCTCCGGGCGCAGGCTGTTCGCCATACCGCCCCGCAAGCCCTGGATCATGGCCGCGCACATCGAGCCGGTGTCATCCAGGGAACCCGGGTTCAGGAAGTGTTCAAGTGGACTTTCCGCTTCGGGAAATGCTTTTTTATACGCACGAAAATAAGCTGATGCCCCACCGATAAATTCAAAGCGGGTGGCAACGTAGTCCGTGAACCGGCGGTCGCCTGTTGCCTCCCCTGCCAGCAGCATGCCCGCATAAGCCAGTCCCCACTCGTGAGTAGCTATGCCATACACTCCTTTTACCAGCGTAGCCTCAATTACCGGCTTCCTGAGATCACCGATCTTCTCTCCAGTTACCCGGTTTACAATCCCGACCGGTGTGGCCACGTCAACGTAATTCAGCACCCGGTCCATTACCTGCTTCACATCATCCGGCGTTGTGCCACCATACGGAGCAATGGTATGCGGTTGAGAATACGGACTGGGGTTTTGTGCCTGTGCAAGGGACGGAAGGAAGCATAGCAGGGCAGAAAGAAGGTGGATGTGTGTTTTCATGAGCATAAAGATAAAAGATTGAAGGAACCATCAAGCAGGATGGCGCGTTGACTTCCGCTTCACAAAACTAATCCGACGTTGTCAGGTGGGTTGAACAAGCGGCATCCGATACTTCAGGCGACTATTGCAATGATCCCAGATAGGCAGTCCGTTTTGGGAGTCATTGATCT
>DATBVZ010000643.1:0-6077 GCA_036515095.1 Cyclobacteriaceae bacterium
ATACCGGCCACAAGGTGCATAGTTGTCAAAGGCGGGTTCAATGCAAATTTATAGTTTTAGTTTTCAAACAACGCTCGGTGTCGTTGGACAATTGGCAGTAATGCCGCTGGACAAGTGGTGCACCCATCATCGCGACCTTCATAAGAGCGGCTTGATCCTGATATTTTTCCATCGCATCGTGAACAACTCACCGCTTTCTACGCCATGCATTTGCAAGCCGATAAATCCTTTTGAATGTGCCTTATAAACTTCGGCATTAACAAGGTCCTCTACCGGATGCCCGTTTACCCACGTTTGGATACGCTCGCCTTTTGCAACTATTCGTATCTTGTTCCATCCATCGTTGTGCAGGTAATGATGGCCATTTTGTATCTTTCCTTCTGACGAAAGCCAGCCCGTTCCCAACGCCTCTCCATAAATAAGGCCCGTTGTCGGGGTTCCCTTCCGATGATTCCGTTGCAGCTCGACCTGCGGTCCATAGACCCGGCCGGCCCTCAGGTCGTAGCCTTCTCCTTCGGTAAAGGGTCTTACCTTTGACCGGATTTGAATCCCCGAATTCGTAACACTGTCCACCATGACGTCAAGCTCGAGTTCAAAATCTCCAAACTCCTGCTGCGTGCACAAAAATGAATTACGGCTCCCCGCGACGGTTCTCCCCACAATTGCTCCGTCTTCCACGGTGTACCTATGCGATCCATTGAGATGTGTCCATCCGTTAAGTGTCTTTCCATCGAACAGATCAATCCACCCGGTCTCTCCTGATCGGTTTGCTGCCGGTTCGTCATCAGAAGGAAGGGCGAAGGCAATAATTGAATCTCCGTACCTGGTGGCATTCTTCCCTCCACCGCCGGCGGCTATAACCACGTATTGCTTTCCCTCGATCACATATACACCAGGCGTTGCATAGCCTGCGGCAGGCAGCGTGTGCTCCCACAAGACCCTGCCCGAATGCGTCTCAAACGCGTGGATCTTTTCGTCCGGTGTGGCCGCAATGAATACAATGCCTCCCGCCGTGGCGACAGGCCCTCCGAAATTTTTTGCCCCCGTGTGCCGCACTCCTTTAGCAACCAGTTCAGGGTATTCACCCAGCGGAACCTTCCATAAAATGGAGCCCGTACCCAGATCGACGGCGTTCAGCGTACCCCACGGTGGGGAAATGGCCGGCGCGCCGTAGGGGTCAACAAAAAAGGGTATCTGAACGGAATACCGCGCGCGTGTCCCGGCCGTATTGTGTTGCTGAGGGGCGACCAGATCGCTTCTCAGAAATGCGATCAGCGCGTCTACCTCCTTATCCGAAAACTGCGGGAATGCAGGCATGATACCCGAGCCCTGCCGCAACGTTGTTTCGATCTGTTCATCTGTTTTTTTGATATCCTTAACCGCAGGATATGCAGGCGGATTTCCCTGTCGCTCCAACCCATGGCAACTTGTACAATTTTTTTTGTATAGTGACGCCCCTTGTTCGGCCGGTGTACCGGTTTTGTCCGCGTCGTAAAACACCCGAAGGGTATTGACAGAAGGCGCTTCATTGGCATTCACATACAGCACATTGGAAGCGGGATCGAATGAGGCACCGCCCCATTCCACGCCACCCTGATGACTCGGTGTTGTAATAATGCCTCGCAAAGAAGGGGGCGTGTATATAAATCCGGTTTCATACTTCCGAAATTGCTCCAAAGCGGCGGCACGGGATTCCGGAGTTACAGCAGTCAGATCTGCCTCATCCAGCGACAGGCGGACGAGTGGCGGAGGTTTTAACGGAAACGGCTGCGTTGGCCACGCTTCTTCGCCAGGTACAGTAGAGGGAGGCACCGGGACTTCCTGCACGGGGAACAATGGCTTTCCCGTATCCCGGTCCAATACGAACGTAAGTCCCATTTTTGTCAGTTGTACAACGGCATCCCTCGATGAATCCGGAGTCTGTATCGTGACCAGTATAGGAGCCGCCGGATTGTCATAATCCCAAATATCGTGGTGCACGGTCTGGTAGTGCCACTTGCGTTCACCGGTCGTTGCATCCAAAGCGATAACGCAATTGCCAAACAGGTTTGTCCCCTTCCGGAATCCGCCGTAAAAGTCATTGGCAGGTGATCCCGTCGCAAAAAAGACCCAGCCTCTTTCTTCGTCGAGGGAAAATCCACCCCACGGGTTGGCACCGCCATACGTTTCCCCCTCGACAAACTCCCAGGTGTCGTAGCCAAACTCGCCGGGTTGTGGTATGGTGTGAAAGATCCATTTGAATTCTCCTGTCACAGTGTCAAATGCGCGAACATGTCCGGGTGTTGAATTATACTCTTCCGGAACCCGCGAGGTAACGATCAGAAAGTTTCTGTATACTATGCCCGGCGTGGTGACCTCAATGGATGCATCAGCAGGATCGATCCCCAGGTTTTTCTTTAAATCGATAAAGCCTCCCTCGCCAAACGATTTGATCAGGGCGCCGGTCTTGGCATCCAATGCATATACCCTGTCATTCACGAAATGAAAGATCCGCTTGCCTTCAGCCCCTTCCCAATACGTGACACCCCTGTTACGGCCACGAAAGATCTTTTTGTCGGAGTTGTGCTGAGCCGATTCGAACCGCCAGACTTCCTGGCCCGTGGCCGCATTGATTGCAATGGCATCCACACGCGGCGTCGTGAAATACATAAGGCCTTCAATGATGATGGGGTTTGAATACATGGAAGGTCCGTTGGGGTCACCTGTATGATACTCCCAAACCGGTTTAAGTCTATGTACATTGGCCGCATTGATGTGCGCCAGTTCCGAATATTGATTGGACTTTTTGTCCCCGCGGTAAATTGCCCAGTCAATATAGTTATCGTACTTGTCAGTAACTTGATTTTCGGAAAGTTTAACAGGTGCTTTTTTCCCACAGGAAAAGCATAGTAAGGACGTCAGGAACAAACAGTAAATGTCCGAAGGCTTTATGCCGGTAATGTTCATTAACATTTCAAAAATTTTGTCTGCGAATAATTTCGATTGCGCATTGATCTCTTGATTGGACTCATTTGTCAGAGGTGTATTCTTTCCACAAACGGGTGATTGCCCCGTTATCAAACTCTCCTGTGTATATGATCAGCCGGTACCGGATGCCTTCAGACTTCCCGTTTTGAATACTCCAATCGCCCAGAATTTGCCTCGAAGGGCCGACGCCCAGCTCGTTGTCAACACGCCAGGCATTGGGAAAACCGGCATTGGCCGGATGTTCAAAAATGGCCACGTGTGCCTTGTCTTCGCGTCCATCGATCTGAATTCCGATGTCGGTCCACCTGGCCCGTTGTCCTTCCGCATCGCTGTTTCTTTTCCCTTCCGAATTGATCACCCCACCGGCGACACCTTCCCGCCAGGGCATACGGAGAAACAATCCGCCGACGTAGAACTTTTCCATCGTCACATCCTTCTTTGCCTCCCCGCTCCACTCCAGGTCCAGAAGAAATTTTCCATCGACTTGCTGCATGGACCAGGTTTGCGTTTCCGTCAGAACCGCGTTGCCGTTTTCGTTCAGCAGATCGTAAACCGTTTGCCACTTCACTATAGTGCCACGCTGGTCTATAACAGTCGCGGAAACCCTGCGCCAGTAATCCTCTCCCCAGTTCATAAAATAATCACGGCCATTCACCTTTTTCAGACCCCAGTAAAGCCCGGTTTGATGCTTATGATGCACGGGACTAAATTCCGTCAGTATACCATTGCCGTCTGGTGCTACGATCGGATGTATGTATGGTCGGACAGTTGGTTTGACGTGTTGCGTTAACAAAAGCTCGTTGTCGTTTCGAAATACAGCGATAGTCTCCGATTGGTTATCATGACGCACCGATAAGATTTGCGCAGTCGAAGATGTGCTTTTACACAAATAAGCCAACAGGACGATAGCAAATAGAATACGCGATTTCATGCAAAGTATTAGCGTGTTAAATATATCGCAAAACGATCATTTTTTGTTCAACAGGTTTCAAAAGAAATCTCAGAAAACACCTTCCGGAGAGTTGATAAAAGCCCTAAAAATAAAGGCTGAGTATTTTATAGAAAAAAATTAGATCAAAAGGACATGGAAGCAAAAAGTAAGAAGAAAAGGGGCCGTGAAAAAAATGTGACGACTTTTGGAAAGTAAAGCGATTAGAAATCCTTTTCTGAAAGAAAGTATTGACAAAAACCAAGGTACTCATCAATGGATAATGAAATAAGAATTTGGTCAAAAGATATTGAACAAACCATAACAGAGATTAACTCATTTATTCCAGACACCAAGAATTTTAAGGACTTTCAAAAAGGCTAAAAAGATACAATCGAAATCGCTCATGACTGCTGCGCTATTTCGTTTTAACGAGCCTCCAGATTTAGTATCATGGACAAAGACCAAAGGAAATAATCTTCATGGGCATCAAGACGTCACTGCATGTTCATCAACGTTACGGTGCATGCCTTCATAACCAACCATTTTTTACAAAATACCGTACATTTTCTTATATTGGCAGTAAGGTGATAACAGAAGAACAAAAAAATATTATTATCGAGGTTTTACAGCCTTATAATCCTAAAATGATTGGGATATTTGGGTCATTTGCCAGAAATGAAAACAATCATGATAGTGATTTAGATATACTCGTTGAATTCCGCGACACTGTCAATCTTTTGGATATCATCGGTGCCGAAATTAAATTGTCCGAATTACTACACCTGAAAGTAGATCTTGTTACCAAAAAGGCTATTCCTCCACGGTTAGCCCCTCATATCGATAAAGATTTACAGGAAATCTTTCATGAAGAAGGATAATTTAATATACATACACCATATCCACGATTGTATAGGCAAAATCGACACTTATACAAGAGACATTTCCCAGGATGATTTTTTAAACAATTCGCTTATACACGATGCCGTGATCCGAAACTTTGAAATCATCGGAGAAGCTACCAGGAAACTTTCTGAAGATTTCCGGGCAAAATACCCTGACATTGAATGGAAGAAAATTGCCGGAATGAGAGATAAATTAATCCATGACTATATAGGGCGTTGACCTCTGGGCAGTGTGGGCTGTAGTAACTGATATCATTCCGGAATTCAAAAAGCAAATAATTGAAGTAATAGAAAAAGAAAATCAAACTGCACTGTAACAACGGCTATCGGTAATCGTCTCCCTGCCCGGTTTACCCACACTGGTACTGACGTTTTTTTAAATTACAAACACAAAACACTATCGGTCATTGAAATAACAACCGAACAATCAATGAACAAAGAAGTACAGGCGTATAATAAGTCGCAATCAAAGGAAGAAAGACCAATCTGCGATCTTTTGTATAAAGAGAACAACAGCAATCTTCCCGAAGGTGAATGTAAAATTTGGCACAGACATCCTGTTTGGTTCCTGGAAGGAAATCCTATTGTCGGTTACAGCAAGCTGAAAGACGGTATCCGCCTGATGTTCTGGAGCGGTGCAAGTTTTGATGAAGAGGAACTGCAACCGGGTACCGGAAAATTCAAAGATGCATCCATCCGCTATACGGACGCCGGTCAAATCAATCGTGAAGACCTGAAACGGTGGCTGGAAAAATCAAGAAACATCCAGCGGGATTACAAAAATGTGGTAAAACGAAAAGGAAAGCTGGAGCGTATCCAATGAAACACAGCTACCAAAAAACAAGTTCCGGGATGTCCGGTTATATTCGGACGATTACATTTTAAAAAGAACGTTTTGGACGCTTTACTTTTACCGATCACCACAGATCATAAAAAGAGCACAATTAAAATAGTCTTCAATTCATCATTCTGTCTTGAGCACAATCCCGGGGTTCTTCCGGCTTGTCTTTACGGCCTGAACAGAGAGTGTGGCAACGGACATGAAGGCCAGCACAACAGCGGGCACTGCAAAAATCATCCAACTCAGGGGAACGCGGAAGGCAAAGTTCTCCAACCATCGATTCACAAGGAAAATGGAAACTGGCAAAGCCACAATATTTGTGAGGATCACCAGACGAAGAAAATCGAGAGAAAGCAAATAGACGATGCTTGACAGCGTTGCCCCAAAAACCCTTCGGATAACAATCTCTCGGATTCTCTGCGAAATAGCAAAAGAG
>DATBVZ010000644.1:0-14563 GCA_036515095.1 Cyclobacteriaceae bacterium
CAGAAGAGGCTGAACTACTTGCAAAGGAGGAGTTGCGGAGAAAGACAGAAGGTCTTTTGCCGAATATCCCGGGCATGGACCTGGGCGGCATGATGGGATGACAAGCCTGCTTACCGAACCGACCAAAGCAAGCACCCCGGCATGATGGATGTTTCCATTGTCATTCTAAACTTCAATGGGGAAAGCCTACTCCGTCAGTTCCTGCCTTCCGTTATGAAACACTCCGGCGAGGCGACGATCTACGTTGCGGACAACGGCTCAACCGATCAATCGGTTGCCCTTCTTGAGCATGAATTTCCGACGGTCCGAACAATAAAGTTTTCGACCAATTATGGCTTTTGCAAAGGGTACAATGAGGCCTTGAACCGGGTGCGGTCTGATTTATACATCCTGCTGAATTCGGATGTGGAAGTCACCGGGGGCTGGCTTAGTCCTATTATCCGCCTCTTTGAAGCAAATGCAGACATTGATGCGGTTCAACCTAAAATACGATCCAGCCGCGAACCCGGAAAATTCGAATACGCAGGGGCGGGCGGCGGGTTTATCGACAGCCTGGGATATCCCTTCTGCAGGGGAAGAATTTTTAATCGCATTGAATCCGACCACGGGCAATATGACGATGAATGTGAAGTCTTCTGGGCGTCCGGCGCATGCATGGCGATAAAGGCGGATGCCTTCCTCCGGCTGGGCGGGTTTGATGAAGACTTTTTTGCACACATGGAAGAGATTGATCTTTGCTGGAAGATCCAACGTTCAGGTAAGAAAGTATTCTACACCGGCAGAAGCATCGTGTATCACCTTGGTGCCGGCACATTGACGTATAACCATCCCCGGAAAACCTACCTGAACTTCAGGAATAATTTGTCCATGCTGATCAAGCACCTCAACAGCGGCGAGCTGATCGTCAAGATACCCGTCCGTCTGGTTTTGGACTGGCTGGCCGCCTTCATTTTTGTTTTGAAGGGAGATCCATCCAATGCACTGGCTGTACTCAAAGCACATGGCGCCGTGCTTTCGCTTTTGGGAAATAACCTCCACAAGAGAAAGGCCTTGCGCAGGAAATACCCGCGCTACCCAAAACGGAATATTTACCCCGGACTGATACTATTAAAGTATTACTTCAAGAGGAATAGAAGCAATGCCTAATAATCCCAAACCGGGTTCCTTTTGCGGAGATGTTTTCGAAGGTTCATCACGAAGGCAATAGCCAGGTATACAATCACCGGTGAGCCTACTGTAATGAAAGTAGCGTAGATAAAAAAGAGCCTGATGCTCGAGGTTGCGACGCCCAATTTCTCCCCCAGCATTGCACAAACTCCGAAAGCATATCCCTGAAAGAAATGCTGGATTCTGGTTATAATGCCATTCATATTATCTGTCCCATATTAACTTTCAACTTCCAAAAAAGTTGATTCAACGAACAAAAAAAATCCGGCCTACAAATATATGGCAAGAACGCCTTTAAAAGGTTGGTCAATATCCTATTTTTTTGAGTATAATTGCAAAAAAAAACTGATAATCATAGTTTTACAATCTTGTTATTAAACCAACCATAAATCAAATTCCAATGAGAAAAGTAGTTTACTCATTCCTGATCTTCGGTGTAATGGGCCTGTCGGGCTGTACGCTGCCCAAAATGGTCAAAATGGCCAAGGAGCAACAGCTTACGGTCACTCCCAATCCTCTTGAGGTGCACAAGGATACGGTTGCCTTCGACATGGCGACTAACCTGCCTGTTAAGATGCTAAAGAAGGGTACCGTGTATACCGTTAATACCTTTTACAAGTACGGGGAAAGTGAGCAGGCATTGGAGCCTATTGAATTCAAAGCTGAAGATTACCCTAACAGTGCAACTGAAGAACCCAGGGTAACAAAGGATTTTGTCTTTGCATATTCTCCTGCTATGAAGACCGGCGTACTTGAAGTTGAAGGCGTTGCTTCAAAAGGCGAAAAGGCAAAAGCAACTGAACGCATGCAGGTTGCAACCGGGCTAATAACTACCTCGAAACTGGTTCAGGCGGTAGCGTATCCTGCTTTCGCTGACCACGGGTATAATAACCAGGAAGAGTTGATTCCGGTTGTCATTCCCGATTTCATATTCCTGCAAGGATCTTCGGTTCTCAGAACCTCCGAGATAAGAAGCGACAAGGGAAAGGAACTTGACGCTTTTATTGCCGCCAAGAATGCAACCCGCACAGTAACCATTACCGGTACGCACTCTCCCGAAGGTGCTGAACGTATAAACACCCGTCTTTCTGAAGAACGCGCGCAGAAGATCGAAGAATACTATCGCAGGCAGATGAAGAAGTACGACTACCAGGGAATGGCTGACTCGATCAACTTCATCCTCAAACCTGTAGTTGAAGACTGGAATGAATTCAAGACTGCCCTGGATGCTTACGACGGCATCACGTCAGAAGAAAAAGCCGAATACCTGAACATCATCAACGGAGCCGGCGACTTTGAAAGCCAGGAGAAAGCACTTAAGGGCCTGCCCACCTACAGAAAAGTATTCAGGGATATTTACCCCGACCTGAGAACTGCCAAGACGGAAATCCTTACGGTAAAGGAAAAGAAAACAGATGCAGAGTTGTCTGTCCTGTCACGCCAGATTACGCAAAACCAGGTAGAAGCCGATACACTTTCATTCGAAGAATTGATGTACAGCGCAACGCTCACTCCTTCGCTGGATGAAAAAGCGGCCATTTACGAAGCCGCCACTAAGAAGGGCACTAACTGGAACGCACATAACAACCTGGGCGCCGTTTATATCGCTCAGGCTATAGCCAACCCGAATGACGCTTCATCGATGGCTGATAGGGCACAGGCCCAACTGGATATTGCGGCACGGCTCAACGCAGCCCCTGAAGTTCACGCTAACCTTGCGTCGGTAGAAGCGCTGAAGGGCAATCCTTACGCTGCTTACAGCCACGCAACACAGGCACTTTCAGCAGGCCTCAGCGGTGACAATGCCTCCGGCCTTAACGGCGTCAAGGGTGCGGCAGAAATTGCCATGGCAAGATACAGCGAAGCAGTAAGTTCAGAGTCGTCAGCAACCGATGATGCGGTTAACCTCTATAACAAAGGTCTGGCGCAACTGCTGAACAAAGACTATCAAAACAGTCTTACTTCCTTTAACGAAGCTACCGGCAAGGACAGTAACCTTGCCATAGCTTACTACGGCGCTGCCATTGCTTCTGCGCGGCTGAACAATGCGGACGGCGTGGTGAGCAACCTGACCAGCGCTGTCAGAATTGATCCTTCACTGAAAGAGTCTGCTTTAACAGACCTTGAATTCGGCAAATACGCGGCCTCTGAAGCATTCAGGAGCGCGCTTCAATAGACAACCTTGTTAAAATCATTGGAACAGGACCCCGGCGCTTTTGCCGGGGTTTTTTGTTTATTTGCACCCGCAGGCGGCCATAAATACTTTGGTCAAAAGGTGTCCGCCATTTGGCCAATCACCCCCTGCATGCTATTTTTACGCACTTTCAAAATTGCATTCATGAGAGAGATCCAATTCCGTGAGGCCCTTCGCGAGGCAATGAATGAGGAAATGAGAAGAGATCCCAACATATTCCTGATGGGAGAGGAAGTTGCCGATTACAATGGCGCCTATAAGGTCAGCCAGGGCATGCTTGACGAGTTCGGCCCGGAACGCGTGATCGACACCCCCATCTCCGAATTGGGTTTTACGGGCGTAGGTATCGGCGCCGCCATGAGTGGAATCCGGCCCATCATTGAATTCATGACTTTCAATTTCTCCCTGGTGGCAATGGATCAGATCATTAATTCCGCAGCAAAGATCCACAGTATGTCCGGAGGCCAGTTCAATATCCCCATAGTCTTCAGGGGTCCGACCGGAAATGCCGGTCAACTGGCAGCCCAGCACTCCCAGAATTTCGAAAACTGGTTTGCCAACACACCCGGCCTGAAGGTCGTTGTTCCTGCCAATCCTTATGATGCCAAAGGCCTGCTCAAATCATGCATCCGCGATGATGATCCTGTAATTTTTATGGAGTCGGAACTCATGTATGCCGACAAGGGACCGGTACCGGAGGAAGAATACCTTCTGCCTATCGGTGTAGCCGACATCAAAAAGGAAGGAACTGACGTTACCATTGTATCTTTTGGGAAAATCCTCAAGGTTGCCCTGGCTGCGGCGGCCGAACTTGAAAAGGAAGGGATCTCGGCGGAGGTTATCGATCTCCGAACCGTCCGTCCTATCGATTACGACACTATTGTATCCTCCGTTAAGAAAACCAATCGCCTGGTTGTCGTGGAAGAAGCCTGGCCGTTGTCCTCCATCGCCACCGAAGTAACCTATCATGTCCAGAAACACGCCTTTGATTATCTGGACGCTCCCGTGCATCGCATTAACAATCTTGACGTGCCCCTGCCCTATGCCCCCACATTGATACAGGCCGTATTGCCCGGCGTGGAACGTACCGTTAAGGCAGTGAAGGCAGTACTTTACACAGACTAAACCGCTTTGCACGCAACATGGTATCCCGGCATCCGGGGATAGGCAGTAATTTTTAGTGAATACCATAGGTTGGCAAATGCAGTTTTTTGTAGCTTAGTCACCGCTAAAATTTTCACCTCCTAACAAACCACTAAAAAAAATATGGGAACGCTTGAAAACAAGACACCACGCAGGGAATTTATCGGCTCTCTGGCAACGGGAGCCGCAACCCTGGGCATGGCCGCTATCGCAGCGCCCATCGGTCTGCATGCAAAAGCAGGGGTCAATCGCCTCGATGAGAACGACCCGAATGCCTGGTTCGACAAGATCAAGGACAAGAAGCATAAGGTCGTTTTTGACGCAACAAGACCACATGATATCCTGCCCTTTGTCTGGCCACTGGTCTACCTGATGACTAACGAAGCCACCGGCTCTCCAAATTCCGACTGTGGAGTAGTAGTCGTTCTTCGCCATGACGCCATTCCTTATGCCATGCAGGACAATCTTTGGGCAAAGTATAAGTTTGGTGAGATGTTCAAGGCTGGTGATCCGGTAAAGAAAACGGAAGCGGCTGAGCGCAATCCATTCTGGAATCCTAAACCCGGCGATTTTGTGGTGCCTGGCGTCGGCGAGGCGCAAATCGGCATTAACCAACTGCAGGAAAGAGGGGTGCTGTTCGGCGTATGCGATGTGGCCCTTTCTGTTTACAGCGCGGTCACCGCAGGTGCCAGCAACCTAGATGCAGCAGAACTGAAGAAGGAATGGGTTGCAGGACTGCTGCCAGGCGTTCAGGTATTGCCCTCTGGCGTGTGGGCGGTCGGACGCGCGCAGGAGAAAGGCTGTTCTTATATTTTCGCAGGCTAAACAGGAATGCCAACAGGACGATAGACCAGAAGACAGATTTTCCGGTTTATCGTCCTGTTGTTTTTCAACTTACTTTTTTGCCCTGGCCTCCCGGGCGGCCGCAATAGGGCCGAAAGGTCCAAACCGGTGCTGCCCTTCGGAGAAGCCATCGGCATAGGGACCAAAGGGATGGTCTAGAGGCTTTTTTGAAATATCCGGCCAGTCCTCGATGAATGTCCTGACCGGCCTGGATTGAGAATTGACAAATGCTGCAACATCCCAGGCCTCTTCCACCGTCAATTGGCGCGCCTGCCAGGTGGCCCCAAATGGCATATTATTGTAAGCATATCCTGCAAACCGACCCAGGCGATAAAGACCTGCGGCCGTAGTATAGCTGTTTTCACCCCACAAGGGCGGGTAGAGATACGTTGCCCCATCCGGATTAAACTGTCCATTTCCATCCGGACCATGGCACAACTGGCACTTCGCAACATATATTGCCTTACCCCGCACAGAATCTGCCGGACGATCGAGGTAAGGCAATGACTCCAGACCCGCACCCGCCGGTACTACACCCTGCGGAACCCCGCTGCCCAGCCATTTAAAGTAGGCGTACAAAGCCATGACCTCCCGGCTGGTTGTATCCAATACCTGGCCGTTAAGGCTTCGCTGAAGGCAATCATTGATTCGCTTATAGATATTCTCTACTGTACCAGATCGGTTCCTGAATTTCGGGTAGGTGGTGTAGACAGCTCCATAATTATTGCCCCACGGCCTGGTACCTGCCTCCAGGTGGCAGTTTTGACAATTCATTCCGTTGGTGACCTGCATCACCGAACCTTTAGGTCCCAGGTAACTGGCCGTATTCGCGATCAATTCACGGCCGTAGGCAATTAGTTTTCCCGAATCCGTGGTGATGTCTATTGCTTCCGGATCGGGCCCTACCCACAACTGTTCCGTCGCGTCCTCCTTTTCTTCAACAGCCGGTAAATTCTCCTCCTGATGAGAAAAAAAGTAACCGACGCCAATCAGTGCGGTAATGCAAATTCCGGATACGATGTAGCGGGTAGTTTTCACAGCATGGATTGGTATGGCGGCATCACCCCTTTTTCATGTATTAATACTCCATTTTTACGGTATTCAGCAGATATCGTTACCATGCCAGCAAAACTTTCCAGGCACCTTCCACTTCTCCTGCCAATAACAATTCCTGCGCAAGCCTGTGCCGTGCCTCAACACCCGCCTCGATTGCCGCTCTGACCATGGTGTTGCCGGCAAACCGGTCAACGCTTTCCTTATCCGGAAGGTGGTCAATATTTCCGAGCATGCCAAGATCATTACCGGTAAGTATCCTGCTATAACGAATCTCCTCCGGAATACGGTCAACTCCGATACCGATTTTTTGAAGTGGCTTGGGCACCGAAAATAAGGCATTGCCCTGCGCCCTGCAATACCAGTTGTCACCCATACGGGCCACCGCATCCAGTTTGTACGGATCGATCATCTGCTCTTCGTCAAGAACACCCTCCTTAATATGGATAAGTAATACCTCACAAATAACCAGGTTTCCCGCACCCCCCTGATCCCCGAGGGGGACGATGTCTTTAACAATGCACTCAAACGACACGGGTGACTCCTTTACACGCGGCGGCGTCACCCTATCGGAAGGAACAGGTGTTAACCCGGATTTTTGGAACTCATTTATACCTTTGGGATATTCCGTACTTGATAACGAGACTTGTTGCACAATCGCATAACAAACAATATTGATGACTACTTCCTTTACTTGCCGTATGTTCTCCAGCGTATGCTTGATCGTATTGTCCCTTCCTCTTCGCGAAGGTGAAAAAACCAGAACCGGCGGATTGGTGCTGAAGAGGTTGAAGAAGCTGAAAGGACTCAGATTGACATTGCCTTCGCTGTCTGTGGTGCTGGCAAAAGCAATGGGCCTCGGGACTACGGCGCCTTGCATATAGCGCTGCAGTACGGGTATCGAAACTTCCTTTGGATCAATTCTGAGCATTGCTATCCGGTTTATCTTCATCAAACCCGGTTTCCACATCAACGGTTTCTGCGGCAGACAAACCCGGCCGACCTGTAAAGGTAACTACCCGGATGAAACCATGAACGAAAATCAATGTCAATATAACGGGTAACAAGAATGCACCTACCCTGAAACCGATGCCGACCTGCTGATAAGACCATCCTGAAAACCGAACCGACACCCGCGCCACCAACAGCACACAAATTGTAATCATCACAGAGAAAACTGCGAGACTTACGGTCCTGGTAGCGAATCTTCGGGCACATGCGTAACGGATCATCCAGCTTAGAGCAGCACCCATTATGCTGACAGCCCCTACCGTAATCAACGCCCCGGGAAAGGTCCTGATCGCATTAAAGCGGAATATGATCAGTCCGATCCGGCCAAACAAATTAGGACTGGACAGAAGATAACTGTCAACCACAACCAGTTCCACCAGTAAAGTGCAGAGAAGAACATTCACATACTTTCTGCTCATACAGCAGGCAGAAGTTTACCCCGGCATTCACCAAATCCAATTCTGACTCCATTGCGTTCCGCATAGCCCTTCAGTATCACCGTGTCGTTATCGGAAATGAACTGACGTGTGGTGTGATCAGCCAACCGCAATGGTCTTTCGCCGTTCCAGGTTAATTCAAGCATCGAACCAAATGAATCCGGTTCGGGTCCGCTGATCGTCCCGGATGCATACAGATCGCCAACCTGAACATTACATCCGTTAATCGTGTGATGGGCCAACTGTTGGCTGACACTCCAATACAGGTACCTGGTATTCGACCGGCATACCCGGGATTCGTCACCATCCGCGGGCTTCAGAAATACTTCAAGATTGATGTCAAAATGGCCCTTGGGGTTGGTCCGCAGGTAAGGTAGCACCGGGGGCTCCTGTAAAGGTCCATCCAGCCGGAAGGGTTCCAGGGCATCCAGTGTTACCATCCAGGGAGATATCGTACTTGCAAAATTCTTTCCCAGAAACGGGCCCAAAGGAACATACTCCCACTGCTGGATATCCCTTGCCGACCAGTCATTGAACAAGACAAAGCCCGCGATACAATCTTCGGCTTTCTGCGCAGGAATGGACTGTCCCAGGTTACTTTCGTGACAGGTAACGAAGGCAACTTCCAACTCAAAATCCAGTTTTGCAGAGGGCACCAATTCAGGCAGGGTGGCACCGGACGATTTGACCTGCCCTTTCGGGCGAATGATCGGAGTACCCGAAATTACAATTGAAGACGCCCGACCATGGTAAGCTACCGGCAGATGCTTCCAGTTGGGCAACAGAGCGCTTTTCGGATCCCGGAACATTGAGCCAACATTTACGGCATGTTCCTGACTGCTGTAAAAGTCGGTATAGTTGGGGACATGCACCGGCATCATCATCTGTATTTCATCCCTGTGAATCAGCCCGATCTCACGCGCCGGCGAATCGTCGCGCAATTCTTCATTGTCATGGCGCAACAGCACGGAGATCCTTTCCCTTACTTCCCGGATCTTTTTCCGCCCGAGTGCCAGGAAACCGTTCAGGGCTGGCTGATTGAAAATTCCTGCGGGCAATCCCAGTCCGTCGAGATAGCCATTCTCATGCATGCAGACCAGGTCAACCACGTGCTCACCTATGGCCACGCCGGCTACGGGCGGCAAATAGCGGGTCTTGAAAATCCCAAAAGGTAAATTCTGTATTGGAAAATCCGATTGGTCTGGCACATCGACCCACGACTTAAGTTGCGGATTGTTGGCGGTTAACGGTTGCATGGTGAGACCAAAATTAACGCATTATTCTTTTGCCGGAAACCGGGAGCTTAAGAACTTAGCATCTTGCGCCAAATGAAAGCAATTGAATGGCCACCGAAATTTGAATCCGGCATGCGATCGCTGCTGGGCTCGGACTTTGATGCCTTCCGACAAAGCCTGTCTGCTGACCCACCCACAAGCATAAGGATTAATCCGGGGAAAGGAACCGGTATGCGCGTGTCAGTACCCGTTCCATGGAGTCGCTATGGGTCGTTCCTTGCGCAACGTCCCGTATTCACGCTGGATCCTCTTTTTCACGCCGGCGCATACTATGTTCAGGAAGCAAGCTCAATGTTCCTGGAACAGGCATTTTGTCAATGCATTGACCTGAACAAACCACTCCACGTGCTTGACCTGTGCGCCGCGCCGGGAGGTAAATCAACTCATGTACTGAGTCTCATCAGCAAGGAGAGTCTGCTGGTTGCCAATGAAACGATACGGTCGCGTATACCGATCGTGACCGAAAACTTAGAACGATGGGGTCATTGCAACGTGGTGGTTTCACAAAACGACCCGGATGATTTCAGTCAGTTGCATGGCTTCTTCGACGTTGTTGTCGTTGACGCCCCATGCTCGGGTGAGGGCCTGTTCCGGAAGGATCCGTCTGCCATGCTGCGGTGGACACCCGAGAATGTAGGCCTTTGCGCGGCAAGACAAAAGAGAATACTTGCCAGCGTATGGCCGTCCCTTAAAGAAGGAGGTGTACTTATCTACTGTACGTGCACCCATAATCAAACGGAAAATGAGGAGAATCTCCAGTGGTTGCGCAACAATCATGCGATAGAATTCCTGCCGATAGACATTGATCCTTCCTGGGGGATCACGCGGACAGGGGACACTGGTGTCGAAGGTTATCGCTTCTATCCGCACCGGGTAAAAGGCGAAGGCTTCTTTATGTCGGTCATGCGCAAGTCTGAACCGGGCATCAGCAATCGCCCGGGCCAGCCTAAATCATCCTTCCGGATGCCCCCAAAGGAAATTTTGGAGAAATTGTATCCATGGATTGACCAGCCGGAAGAGAAACAATTCTTTGTCTACGGGGATCAGCTTCATTTTATTCCCGCACAACTTCAGCGTGCGACCAGTGTGGCCGCCCAGCATCTGCACCTGGTATCGGTGGGTACTGCAGCAGCAACGAACAAGCAGGGCAAGCTCATACCCGCCCATCCGTTGGCCCTGTCACTTGCACTGAACCGGAATTCTGTGAAGGAAATAACGGTGGAGGAAACAGAGGCATTGCAATACCTTCGCAAGGACGCCATTCGTTCTGCCGCCAGCACCAGCGGTTTCGCGGTAGTGACATTCAATGGCGCAACGCTGGGCTGGGTTAACGCGCTTCCCAACCGCCTTAATAACTTGTATCCTTCTTCGAGGCGGATACGAATGGAATTACCCGGTCAGGATCTCTCCTGAACCGGGTTGCCTGAATCCGCCGAATTGCAGTAAAACACCCGGAATCTGGCGAATCCTGTCGTTTTGATTATTTTTGCGACCTGAAAAGTGAAGGAATGTTATCGACTAAATACGATCCTGCCCGCGTTGAAGACAAATGGTACCAGTATTGGATGGACCAGGGTTTTTTCAGATCAGCGCCAAATCCTGAAAAAGAACCGTACTGCATTGTAATCCCTCCGCCCAACGTTACCGGTGTTTTGCACATGGGTCATATGCTGAACAATACCCTGCAAGACGTTCTCATCCGCAAGGCGAGAATGGAAGGCAGGGAAGCCTGTTGGGTACCCGGAACCGATCACGCATCCATTGCTACGGAAGCACGGGTAGTGGCGATGCTTCGGGAAAAGGGAATAAATAAATCATCACTGACGAGGGAGGAGTTCCTGCGTTATGCCTGGGAATGGAAGGAGAAATACGGGGGGATTATCCTGGAACAACTGAAGAAACTGGGTGCGTCATGCGACTGGAGCCGTACGCGGTTTACAATGGATGACGACTACTATGAAGCGGTCATCGATGTATTCATTGATCTCTACAACAAGGGCCATATTTACCGCGGTCTTCGCATGGTCAATTGGGATCCGGCAGGAAAAACGGCGCTCTCCGACGACGAAGTCATCCATCGGGAAGTACAGTCAAAGCTTTATTATATCCGGTATCCTCTTGAAGGAAGCCCCGATGAATTTGTGACTATTGCCACAGTCCGTCCCGAGACGATCATGGCAGATACTGCGATCTGCATCAATCCCAACGATCCGCGGTTCATCGGGTTACGGGGCCGGCGTGCGCTGATCCCGCTGATCGACCGGTCTGTTCCCGTTGTCGAAGATGACTATGTGGCCATGGACTTCGGTACGGGATGCCTTAAGGTTACCCCTGCCCATGACGTCAACGACTACGAGCTGGGTTTGAAACACCGTCTCGAAGTAATAGACATTCTAAACGACGATGGCTCGTTGAATGAGCGCGCTAAAATACTCGTTGGTGAAGACCGGTTTGTCGCGCGAAAAAAGATTGTACAACTGCTTGACGAAAAAGGCTACCTCCTGAAGGCAGAAGATTATATCAGCAATGTTGGATTCTCCGAACGGACGGATGCGGTTATCGAACCCCGCCTTTCGTTGCAGTGGTTTGTCAGGATGGATACCCTTACAAAACCAGCGCACGAAAATGTAATGAACGACAGGATCAGGCTGATCCCCGCCAAATTCAAGAACACGTACAACCATTGGATGGTAAATGTACGCGACTGGTGTATTTCCCGTCAACTGTGGTGGGGCCACCGTATCCCTGCCTGGTATGACAGCAAAGGAAACGCTGTGGTTGCCCGGTCTGCTGAGGAGGCAAGAAAAATCTATGCCGGCAAGTGGCCGGAGTCGGGCGATGTAGGTCTTACGCAGGACCCGGACGTCATGGATACCTGGTTTTCGAGCTGGCTTTGGCCCATTGCTGTTTTTGATGCATCGGTGTTTAAGAAACCGGGCATCAAGGGTAACGGCGACCTCAATTATTATTATCCCACCAACGACCTGATCACAGCACCTGAGATCCTTTTCTTTTGGGTAGCGCGAATGATCATCGCGGGTTATGAATACCGGGGCGAAATGCCATTCAGGAATGTGTACCTGACGGGTATTGTGCGCGACAAACAGGGACGCAAAATGTCGAAGTCGCTGGGCAACTCCCCGGATGCACTTGAGCTGATCGCGAAGTACGGAGCCGATGCTGTCAGGTCGGGCATGCTGTTCAGTTCACCCGCCGGCAATGACCTGCTTTATGATGAAAAGCTGATCGAACAAGGCCGCAACTTCGCGAACAAGATCTGGAATGCATTTCGCCTTGTAAAGGGGTGGAGCATTGCCAGCGAACCCGCCCCGGAAAAAAATCAGGTTGCAATAAATTGGTTCAATGCCCGGATAAATCAGGCACTGGAAGAAGTGGAAGATCATTTTAGCAAATTCAGGGTATCCGATGCCCTGATCGCACTCTACAAGCTGACCTGGGATGACTTCTGCTCGTGGTATCTTGAGATGATCAAACCCGAATTCGGAAAGCCCATTGACGAGGGCACATGCCGGGCCACAATATTGTTTTTTGAGAAGGTATTGAAATGCCTGCACCCGTTCATGCCCTTCATTACGGAAGAACTTTGGCACGAGTTATCTGACCGGCCTGAGCGCGACTGCATTTTGATTGCACCGTGGCCCGCGGCCGAAGCCTATGATGACCGCATACTTGCTGAGGGAAGGGTCGCTTTTGAACTTATCACCGAGATCCGGAATACGCGGAATTCAAAGGGACTGTCCCCCAGGAAACCGGTCCGGTTGTTTGTCAGGGGGGATAAAGCCTCGCTCGCAAAAACATTCTGGCCTGTGATTGAAATGCTGGCGAATATTTCGGAAGTGGGTGTCACCGACCGGCCCGTAGGTAACGCTGCATCGTTTATCGTTCAATCGACAGAATTCTATATTCCAATCGATGGCGAAATGGATGTGGAGAAAGAACGGGAGGGTCTTGAGAAGGACCTGGCTTATCAACTTGGGTTCCTGGAGGCCGTCAACAGGAAATTGTCGAATGAAAAATTCGTCGGCGGCGCGCCCGGCAAGGTCATTGAAGCGGAGCGTCGAAAGAAAGCCGATGCAGAGGCAAGGATCAGGGTGATACGGGATAGTCTGGCGCGGTTCAGCCGCTGAGGTCAGAATCTTGCGGCCAGGAGAAGTTCGATGTTCTTGAATTTCAGGCCGAACTTACGGGCAAGGTATTCGTTTGTCAGTCCGCCGCGGTACGCATAAACCCCCTTCATAAACCACTTGTGGGTGAAGATCATTTCCTCCACGCCGCCTTCTTCCGCTGCGCGAAGGATCGTGGGTGTAAAGATATTGCTCAGCGCGGTTGTGGCGGTGTGCGCTACCCGGGAGGCGATATTGGGAACACAATAATGAATCACATCGTATTTCCGGAATATCGGGTTGTCGAGGGTCGTAATCTCCGAAGTCTCTACACACCCACCCTGATCCACACTGAGATCGATGATGAGTGAGTCCGGGCGCATCTGGCTTACCATTTCCTCCGAGATCACGTGTCTGGCTTTTCCCTTCTCCGCGCGGAGGGCGCCGATCACCACATCGGCAGTCTTCAGCGTATCGACCAGGGTAAACGTGTCTATTGTGGATGTATAAATTTGCTGGCCGAGCAGGTGCTTTATCCTCCGTAGCTTGTACAGGTGATTGTCGAATACCTGTACCCTCGCGCCCAGGCCGATGGCGGCGCGGGCAGCGTATTCGGCTACGGTTCCTGCTCCTATAATAACGATTTTGGTGGGAGGAACACCGGTAATTCCGCCGAGGATGACGCCCTTCCCTTTGTTGACGGTACTCAGGTATTCCGAAGCCAGCGGTATGACACTGCTTCCGGCAATTTCGCTCATTGCGCGGATGATGGGCATGCCGCCAACCTTGTCTTCGATAAACTCGTAGGCAAGCGCCGTGATTTTTTTCTTGAGAATGGCCTGCAGGCGGTCGGTGGTGAACTGGCCCAACTGGATGGCAGAGATCAGGGTCTGGCCGGGATGCATCAATTCGATCTCTTCCGAAGTAGGCGGCTCAATCTTCAGAATTGCATCCGCCTTGTATACCTCCTGGGGGGAATAGACAATTTTGGCACCTGCGTCGCTATACGACCGGTCGCCGAACTTGGACCCTTCTCCGGCTTTGGTTTCTACCCATATTTCGTGTCCGTTGTTGACCAGCAGCGCCACTCCATCGGGAGTGAGGCTGATACGATTTTCCTGCAAAGAGATCTCCCGGGGAAGGCCAATGAAAAAAGAATGCTTCCTCCTGGCCACGGCCACGAGTTGTTCCTGTGGATACAGGCTGGTTTTGGAGGCCAGTGCCTCAAAACCGGGTTTCCTTTTCTCCGTCATGGATAGAAATTGCTATCGTTCTTTGTTTGTTGTCGTCACTACG
>DATBVZ010000645.1:0-3055 GCA_036515095.1 Cyclobacteriaceae bacterium
AAAAGCAAGAGCTATTTAAACGTTGATAAAAAGAGCATTTCCATCCACAAGGTAAATGGCAAAGAAAATTACTCCTGGAACTACAATGAGAAGAAAGGTGTGTGGCAGAAGAAAACCATCAAAACCGAAAAGGAACAACCAGAGCAGCCCGAACATCCGAAGCCTGACTATCCTTAATAAAAGTCAGTGCCGCCAGTATAGCTGGTGGTACTGACTGAAAACGTTCTGAATCAGCACATCTGTGGCTTTTTCCAAAGCAATATTTCAGGAAAGGAGGTAGTTCAGAGTAGAAATTAATGTCATTTTGTATCTTTAATGCCAGTGAATTTGTATGGCGATTAACAGTTATACTTTTCAAGGTACAACTGCCATTACAGATTCGTTCACCTTTTGATAAAGGAGATCCAATCATGAATTTATCCATGTTATTGAGAAAAAGTTTGACTGCTGCAACGATCTTATCGATTATATTGGGATTGAACAGTGTAAGCACTCTGTTCGGGGGAGAGCACCCAGGGCAAATGGCGCCTCGTACGGAGGAAGAAAAACCGCGTATAACCAAGGAGAATGTAGCAAAATTCGCCGAGGAATACGTTCGAAAAAATGCCACGGACGGCGTTTTCAAGTACCATGATAAGAACACAGGAAAAGATCTGGAACTAACGCTCGACAAGGTGCATCGGGAGCGGCTCTCTCCGACAAAAGCGGATGAATATTTTGTCTGCGCAGACTTTAAAGGGAAAGATGGTAACAGGTACGACCTGGACTTCTTCGTGCAGGGGACAGACAAGGGTAATTTAAGGGTTGATAAAACGAGTATTTCCGTCCACAAGGTGAATGGCAATGAAAATTACACCTGGGACTATAATAAAAAGAAAGACCTTTGGGAAAAGAAGGCTATCATAGTTGAAAAGGAATATCCTGAGCCCGCTAAGAGGGAGCATCCTGGCCATCCCTAATACATGCAAATTAAGCGGATGAGAATTATCTGTGTTAGAGACGCTAAAAAACTAGCCTACCTGTCGGTTGCGGGATAAACGTTCTGACCAGAAAGAAAAGGAGTATTCGGATTATGATGAGAGCAACGAGCGCTACACTGTTGTCGACAATGTTTTCGTATTTCTGTCGGGTTGTAACATGAAGGCAGGGGGACTCAAAGTGATGCCAGGTCTCTTGAATACAGACTGGCTTTCAGGGGAAAACCTTCTATGAGCTGGCGAACAATCATTCCAGTAGCAGTGGCAGTCTGCGCTGTGTTTGCGGGCTGTGGGCGAAAAGAGATGCGGGACGTATTTACCCCCGTGCCAAATGTGGTAACAGCGGATATACAGGCAGGCATCGAGCGCCATATCGAAGAACAGATCCGCTTGGGCGAAGGGCATTTCAGACTTCCCTTCGGCGACAGAGAGCTCCGCCTGAATCTGGTTCGCGTCCACACGGAATACCTGTCGAATCTGGGTCCACGCAGCCATTTTGCCTGCGTGGACATGGTCGACACCGAGGGTGATGTTTATGATGTGGATTTCTTTCTGGAAGGCGATCCTGGCTTGATGACCGTCACAGAGACGATCGTTCATAAGATCAACGGTCAACCCCTCTACACCTGGGAACAGAAGCGGGACGGAACATGGCACACGGTCCCCGTAACGGGCGCACCGTACCATCTGCTGGGTGTCGTCACAGACCGTGACGCGTTTGAATTCGTCTATAGGGCCATACTGCCTGAACTGACCGATTCCGCGCACATGTGGCTGCCTATGCCGGCAACGGACGCATTTCAAACGGTTGAGGTAACAGCCATAAAAGTTCCCGGGGAACAGAGCATTCTGGAGGAGCCTGTGCATGGCAACCGCGTACTTTTTCTTGAACTTAGCCCGGAGCACAGCAACCAAGCCGTCGAGATGCGTTTTCTCGTGCAGCGTATTGAGAAGACCGCCTATGTGGATCCGTTGTCCGATGCAGGAAAGTACCTGAAGCCGGAGCGTTTGGTGCCCGTTAACGAGGAGTTCCGCACGATCGCCGAGGAAGTTGTCAAGGGCAAGCAGGGCGACTTAGCACGAGCGCGCGCCCTCTACGATTACGTTATCGACCAGATGCGCTACATGAAGTATGGATACGGATGGGGACATGGTGATGCCGTGTATGCCTGTAACGAGCTCACCGGCAACTGCTCGGATTTTCATGCATACTTCATCGCCCTGTCGCGGGCCGTTGGCATTCCGGCGCGCTTCGCCATCGGAGCGACAAT
This sequence comes from Cyclobacteriaceae bacterium, assembly GCA_036515095.1. Taxonomy (GTDB): domain Bacteria; phylum Bacteroidota; class Bacteroidia; order Cytophagales; family Cyclobacteriaceae; genus ZC4RG29. The sequence goes on from DATBVZ010000645.1 coordinate 2,249, forward strand.
CCCGTCGGAACGCAATGAGGGCAGGATATCCGGTTACCATTGCTGGGCGGAATTCTACGCCGAAGGTAAATGGTGGCCCGTCGACATCAGCGAGGCCAACAAGTATAGAAACCTGGCAGCCTACTACTTTGGTCATCACCCAGCCAACCGGTTCGAGTTCAGCAGCGGCCGCGACCTTGTGGTTACCCCGGGTCCCGCTTCAGGCCCCATTAATTTCCTGGCTTATCCCGTGCTGGAAATAGGCGGCAAGCCGGCAAAAGCTGTGGTCGAGTTCTCATTCTATAGAAGCGGCCGCCGCATGTGAATACCATTTCAGCCCATTGTAACACCAGTTATGAACTATTTTCAAAGAGGCCCATAAAATCAATTCAAGAGTGGACATGAATTATCAATGAAAGACATTCTGTTTGCAATCCTGTTTATCGTATGCATTTCCATAAACTGTGCTGCTGGACAAATCATAACAATTGATGATTTTGAAAATGGATTAAAGCCCCAATGGGAATGTGAGAAGTTCAAGGGTAAGACTAAATACAGTATTGTCAAAACAGATAATGGTCATGTACTGAAGGCTGAAAGCAAGGCTTCGGCATCCGCCTTGATTTATAAATATAAGTATGACCTTAAAGAATACCCTATACTGACCTGGCGGTGGAAAGTTGAAAACAGTTGAAAGTGGTAATGAAGATATGGGAAAATGGGTTGTGGTACAAAGAAATGTTTATGAGGATTTCAAGATGTATTTTGGAAAAGAACCGCCAACTATTGGAGGAATAGCCATCATGACAGATACGGATAATACTGGGG
>DATBVZ010000646.1:0-8290 GCA_036515095.1 Cyclobacteriaceae bacterium
ACTTTGCATTTCTTTCTAACCAGTTCGTTGAATTTCTCGAACTCGTACAGAAAGACAAAGCCGTCGACAATGGGCATGTTGATATCAAGAAAGATAAGGCTGGGAAGGTTTTCAGGTTTGCTTTCGTTTTCTCTCAGGTAGTCAAGAGCGGCTTTTCCTGACCCCTTTACTTCTACGCGTTTCGCAAACCCGGTGATCTCGATAATCCGCTTGCTGATAAAGTTGTCGGTGTCATTATCATCCACGAGCATCACCAGATCGATGGATTTAGTATCTGTCTGCATTTGAGGTTAAATGGTCCTAATTTTGGCTACAAAGTCATTTTTGGCATGATACACAAAAGTATCCATTTTTACCTAATTTGGCGATTAGAACCCGGAAATCCGGCCCGGCGTAATAAAATAGCTGAAATTGTTAAAAACGATTGAATGCTAACGCTGGAGCACCTTAAGTTTCTCTCCCACGTGGATGGTAAAGTCGCTTTTGTTGTTCCATTCCATCAACTCCTTTATAGTTACGTCGTATTTTCTGGCAACGCTGTACAGCGTGTCGGTGGCCTCCACTTCATGAACGATCTCCGCCAGTGTGTCGTCAGGTACCGCATCCGTTTCTTCCTTTGCACCTGCTAGTTTTAGTATCTGTCCCGGTTTGATCCCATCATTAAGATCCAGCTCGTTCCATCGTACAATATCCATTACGGCGATGTTGTGCTGGCGTGCGATCCCGTACAAGGTTTCACCCGCCAGAACTTCGTGCTGCGCGGGCAAGCCATTTATCCCCTCATCTGTGGTAGCCGGAAGTTTATTCACGGCATCTTCGGCCTTCTCCTCTACAACGGTATCCGTATTTGTTTCGACCGTAGCGGTTCCTGTCCCGGGTTTCGGATCGGGCTTGCCGGCAAACGGTTGTGAGGCTTCAGTCGCGGGCATCTCTCCGGCCTCCTCCGGCTCATTTACGGTTGACGGTTCACCCGAAGCAGAGGTCGATTCCGGCCCGGCAGACCAGGCAAACAGGCTATTCGTATCGACCTCCAGTACATCCCTGGCAGGAATACCCGGGCCTCCATCCTTCGGTTTTCTACCCGACAGGGACAGTACGGTACCGGGTTCCGGCCTGCTATTTGCTTTCAGCCTGTTGAAGCGCAGGATTTTTTTCAACTGTACACCATACTGCTGGCTGATCCGCCACAGGTTCTCGCCTTCGGAAACCTTATGATAGGCGTTACCTGCTCTTGCCCGCTTTTTACCGACAAAGTAGTACGCACCGGGAGCCGGCTTGTGGTTGATTCCGATATCATTATAGCGGAGAAAATGAGATAGACTTATGCCTGCGCGGTCGGCGATAGCAGCCCCATCCTCGCCCGGATTCGCGGCTATTGCCGCAACACCATTGATGCTGGTCCGGCTGGTTTTATGAACTGACGCCGTGGCAACCTGCACTGAAGCGGACGATTTGCCTGCAGCACGTGCCGCATCCCCGGCCGTGGCGGCGTGCACGGTCACCAGGTAGTCTTTTGTGAGATCATTTACCGGCACCAGGATCGCGTAGTCTTTGTCATCGGGGATAGCGCTCCTTCGGAGCCATTTATTGTAGCTGAGCAGTTCATCTTCGGTCACCGACATGGCTTTCGCCAATTCTCCAAGTGAATTATGCCCGTTGCTTGGCAATGTTGCGACCATCAACTCGCCGGGGCCTTCTACGGCATCAGCAAAAGCAATCTTGTGCGCCAGGTATTTCTTGACATACCAGTACGTTCTGCTGGTAATTTCCATGTGCTTTGCGCCCGCTTTATCGTCCTTAATGGCCTTCATGGCGCCTCCGGCCCCCATCTGATATGCCTGCAGAGCATGAAGCCAGTTGTTAAAATAAAAATTGTTCTTCTTGATATAGCGCGCTGCCGCGCGCGTGGATGAAACAATATTCATTCGCTCGTCCACATGCCGGTCCACCCGCAGGCCCATTTCTACCGCTGTAAAATCTTTGAACTGCCAGAAACCAACTGCCTGCGATACGGACACGGCATCGGGAATAAGTGCGCTTTCCTGGAGTACCAGGTATTTGAAATCATCAGGCAGCCTTTCTTCGGCAAAAACCTGTTCAATAATAGGAAAGTAGGTCCGCGCCCGTTCGACCTTGATTTTGAAATGTTTCGGAGATCGCGTCAGCGCGTCCACATCTTGCTGTATCTCCCGTCGCGCATCATCGCGGATGGTGAGCGTCATCCCGGCAAACTGTAGTTTGTGAGGGACCTGCGGTGGTTGACTTGTTGCAGAAAAAGGAAGTGCAAAAAAAGCGAGGACGAGGTATTTCATGCAGTTCAAAAAATTGTTCTTCTTACAAAGATAGCTTACGGATCAGCATTATCCCATCGCGGATCGGCAAAAGTACATTTTCTACGCGACCGTCTTCCTGCACTTTCCTGTTGAAGGCCTTTATACCCTCCGTATCCTTATCCGGATTCACATCAAGAACCTTGCCGCTCCACAATACATTATCCGCCAGCACCAGACCATTCAAATTCAACTTATCCATGACCATGTCATAATAGTTGCTGTAATTTTCTTTGTCCGCATCGATAAACACCAGGTCGAACCTGGTATTCAATGCAGGAACAATATCCACAGCATTCCCCAGGCGGTAGTCTATGAGTTCAGTGAGATTTGCCGAAGCAAAATTTCGTCTTACCATCTCTTCAAGCTCTTTATTCTTGTCGATCGTTATCAACTTTCCACCTGCCGCCAGGCCCTCCGCCAGGCATATGGCCGAATAGCCGGTAAAGGTGCCGATCTCCAGGATTGCCTTCGGACGAATCATTTTGCTGATCATTGCAAGAACCCGCCCCTGCAGGTGACCGCTAAGCATCCGTGGCATCATCACATTGGCCTGCGTTTCGCGATTGATTGAAGCCAGCAGGTCACTTTCGGGGGAGGTGTGCTGCTCCGCGTACCTTTGAAGCTCAGGTTTTATCAGGTCCATAACCCGGTTGCTTTTTTTGTGGTGCCCCATTGCCCGAAGGTTCCATGATGAGACAGCTTAATCTCCTCCCCTCAAACACCCGCTGCGCAAGGTCCTGGAGGGTAAACGAACTAATTTCATCAATCTTGTGATATATCTCCGTGATTGACGGAACCCGGCCAAAGTCCAGTATGCTTCTTCCCATCATGAGCATCAGGCTGAGGTTATTCTCCTCGCTCATTGCCAGTTGTCCTTTGATCTGCTCTTTCAGGGCCGACAGTTGCCGCTTTCCCAAGGGCGAATCACATACCTTCAGCAATTCCTTGTTTACCAGTCGTATGCACTTGTCCAACTGTTGGGGTTCTGTGCCAAAAGAGATCGCAAACATGCCCGTATCCGAATACGGCACATAATGTGCGTCGATGGAATAGACCAGCCCGAACTTTTCGCGCAGGGCCATGTTCAACCTGGAATTCATCCCCGCGCCGCCCACCAGGCTGGTCAATATGAAAAAAGGGATCCGGTTCTTATTGTGAATGGGAAAGGCGTCGCGGCCAATAGCACAGCGAGCCTGTTTAACCGGTCGTTTCATGGACAATTCACGGGGCTTGTAGGATGAAAAGCGGGCCCGTTTCACTTTGGCCTCCTTTGTGGGGATACCTTCAAGGTATTTCCGCGCCAGTCGGATAAGTCGTTCCTCTGAAATATTGCCGACGCATGAAAACACAATTCTGTGCGTGTTGATGTGCTGCGCAATGAACCTGACGAAATCGCGCTTGCGGAAGGAACCTACGGTTTCCGCCCTGCCCAGGATATTCATTCCCAGGGCATGCCGGTCGAATACGATATGTTCAAATTCGTCCTGAAGCGAGTCGTCAGGATCGTCACGGTACATGGCCATTTCTTCGAGGATAACGCCGCGTTCCTTTTCGATCTCATGGTCGGGGAAGACCGAATGAAATGTGATGTCGGTGATGATGTCGATTGCCCGTTCAAAATAAGCATGGCGAACGGAGGCATAGAAAACGACCTTCTCTTTTTCCGTATAGGCGTTCAGCTCACCGCCGATGGAATCCAGGCTGTTTATAATGTGATAGGCCTTCCGGCGCCGCGTGCCCTTAAACGCCATATGCTCCCAGAAGTGGGCAATCCCTTGATTTTCGGGGGTTTCATCGCGGCTCCCGACCTCCAGAAAAATCCCGCAATGCACGATTTCCGTGTTTGCCTGCCGGTGAGCCACCCGTATCCCGTTCGATAATGTGAAAACGCTGCAATCCGTCATCGGCCTGCAAATTTACGGTAATTCCGTCACTGTACCAGCCGCGAACAGAAATGCCCGCAAACGGGCAGGGACTTGATCTTTTCGTGCTGTTTTTGCTAATATAGTCTGGTTAAATCGGCATAACTATTGCCAAATGGTCATTTATTATGGATACACAAAAAGTAAGGACATGCTTCACTATCGAATTCAGTGAAGACCAATACCAGCATGCCAAGCGCTACGTCGATGACATGAAAAGGCACCCGAACCGGATCTTCTGGCGGGGCAAAACAGGGAAGAGCGATCAGGAACTCATTATTGAGCAGATTACCCACCGGATACTCTCCGGGTTTTATCACGACGATCCGTTCAGTGCCGGAAGGCATATTATACGAATGGACAGTGCGATATCCGTTTAACCCTTAACCCTGGCTTAGCGAATAAATTCTACGAAACCTGATCGGCAGAAATTGACAGGGCCTGGCGTCAGTTCAGGTGGAAGACGTCTTTGCTTTTTAATTCCTGGTTCAGCAGGTGAATAAGAAACCGAATACGGTTAACGAGAAACTTTTCCCGCGTTTCTTCCGGAGCAAGCAGAAAAGCATAGCGTTCGGCAAAGTCCATATTCAACTCGTTGGCTATTTGAAAAACGCTGAACGTGCTTACGTGTTTGCTGATCTTCCGGTGATTCATGAATTCCAGAAACGATTCATATAGCTGAGTTCCCGGAACACCCGAGATGTCGATCTGCCATAACCGTACTATTCCGCCGGGATAAGGCTTCCTCTTGAACGTGCGCGACATCACCTCCATGGAGAAGACATCAACGCATCGTACGATAATATCGGATTCCCCTCCGGGGTATCGTTTGATCACACTTTCAAGCTTCATCAGGGATCCGATCTTCTCGGCATTGGAGTCATGGCTGAAAAAAATTCCGAAACTCAGATCCTGTGATTCGGCTTCTTCCAGTAATTGTTTGTAGCGGGGCTCAAAGATATGCAAAGGCACCAGTTCGCCTGGCAGCGGAAGCAGCGTAAGGGGGAACATGGGAATCTGAATGGTGTCGGACATATGACCAATTGGCAAAAAGTTAGTACTATGTTAGTACTCCGCCAAATAAAATGGAGGAATTCCAAATCGTTCCGTCAATTTGTTGTTTCCGGGAAGAAATCCAAGGTTGATCAGGAACGAGAAGCCGGCGATTTGTCCACCGAGCATCTCAACGAGTTCGCCTGTAGCCAACGCTGTACCACCTGTTGCCAGTAGATCATCGTGTATCAGTACCCTACGACCATGTTCAAAAGCATCCACGTGAATTTCTATGGTCGCTTTTCCGTATTCCAGCGAATAGTCGTGAGATACGGTCTTATAGGGCAGTTTTCCGGATTTGCGGACCGGAATGAACGGGCACTGAAGGGCATGCGCCAAAAGCGCGCCGAAGATAAAACCCCGTGCTTCGATTGCTGCCACGGCCTGTATGTCCTGACGCCTCCAGTGTTCTACCTGCACGGTAAGCATTTCGTTCACGAGTTCGGGACTGCCCAGCATTGGAGCAATGTCCTTGAATATAACGCCCGGTTTGGGATAATCGGGGATATCCCGGACGGCCCGTTTAATCCTTGCCTCAAGATCCATTCCTGATGGTTAAGCTTTGCGCTCAATGATAGTAAAAAAATTCAGGAATGCAGTAACCGGGGAGGATCGGTGGTCACTTTCCGAACGATTCTACCTTGTAGTTGAGGTTGGTCCCAAACACAGGCAGGCTAATCTTCAGGAGGGCATAAAAAGTTCTTCCATCAATGCTGGGGCGATAACCAATCTCTCCGCCGTAGGCCCAGCTTAGGGTGCGGTTAAATTTTCCTTCGAGTCCCACGCGGGCACCAAATTTCTTTACGTCGATTGCGCCGGCATTGTAAGTCCTTGTTTCGCCGTTGCTGGTATACACGACATCATCAATCTCCAGTGAGGGAGCGAATAAAACATCCGCGTACACCGTAAAGATCAGGTCATCGACACCTTCTTCAAACTTGTCGAAGTTAACCGCGACATTCTTTATCCAGGTTAAGGAACCGCCAACGTAGCCCCCGGCAGACGAAAGGTTGCTGAAAACATCAAGGGTGCGCTCCTCTGCACCATCATTGAAAGTCAGTGGCAAGCCAGTTCCCTCCTCATCCTTGAGGTCCTCGTTCGTGAGACCTTGCTTTTGCATTGCCCGCGTAAGGTCGGTGGAACTGTCCCACACGATGGCGCCGAGTCGCGCGCCGTATATTTTCCTTACCTTGCAGGGTATTTCCGCATTCAGGGGCACGCGTGCCGACCAGATGTTGCCTTTGTAGCTCTTCTTGTACAGGAACATTTTGGTTTTGGAACTTTGCTCGAAGTCGCGGATGTGATAGGTGCCACCGATTTCGTAATAATTGAATACCTCTGCGCGGTTATCCACGTCACTTGTCTTTGCAGCGAGGTCCCGTGCAAAGTCATAAAACCTCTGGCTGTATGTTTTCCGGAAATGCGCCTTGAAGTCCGCCTTGTCCTGGTAATAGTACGAGGCTTCAATTCCAAATCCCGCATTAACATTGCTGGCGAAAATGTCACCGTAAAGCGGTTGGAAATGAACGAACAGCTTGTTCACCGAATAGGGCTCGTCATAAATTTCTTCATAGGTGACGGCCGTGCGGTCTTTTCTGTCCCCCTGTGCAAAGAGCTGTGATGTTCCAATCAGGAGGGCCGGTATCAGTAAATAATACTTCATACAGGTTAAAAAATTAGTGGCGTCATGCCCTGAAAATCCGGGCTCAATGACCACGTTCAAAAAGTATCAATCAGCAAAAATAGCAATTATCTCAATATAATATACAGTCTTCTTCGGGCATGTACAGAACCATGTAATACTTTGTGACAAAATTGAAAATAAACGGCTGGAGTTTGCCTGTTTCAGGCTTAATCGAAGCCCCCTTCCACCGTCCTCCGGTGGGTATCCAATACGTGATCCACAATTTCAGGCGTGATGGCAGCCGAAATAAACATCGATTCGAATTGAGATGGGGCCAGGTAGATTCCTGCTTTCAGCATGGCGTGAAAATACTTTCCAAACCGTACAGTATCCGACGTCTTTGCCGTGACAAAATTGGTCACTTCCTTATCGGTAAAGAACAGAGTAAACATAGAACCGGCTTGATTCAGCCTTGCCGTCAATCCTGCTGCTGCATTGATCTCACGCAGGCCGTCAACAAGGCTGGTCGTCGTCTCGTTGAGTTGTTTGTAAATACCGGGGTTCTGCTTCAGGTACTTCAGCATCACAATGCCTGCAGCCATGGCAATCGGATTGCCCGATAGTGTTCCTGCCTGATACACGGGACCTTCCGGGGAGACGCAATCCATGATTTCGCGCTTTCCGCCGTAGGCGCCAACCGGTAATCCCCCGCCAATGATCTTCCCCAGCGTCGTCATATCGGGTGTCACGCCGTACAATTCCTGCGCACCTCCGGGCGCAAGCCTGAATCCCGTCATCACTTCGTCGAAGATCAGTACAATACTATTCTTGTCGCAAATTTCCCGCAGCATCTGAAGATACGAGGGTTCAGGCGGTATGCAGCCCATGTTGCCGGCCACCGGCTCCAGGATTACTGCGGCAATTGCGCCCTTGTTCTCAATCACGAGTTTTTCGAAGCTTGCGATATCGTTGAAAGGCGCAATCAGCGTATCCTTGGCTGTGCCTTTGGTAACTCCCGGGCTATCCGGCGTTCCGAATGTGAGCGCACCACTGCCTGCCGCGATCAGAAATGAGTCGCCATGACCGTGGTAGCAGCCTTCCATCTTGATGATCTTGTCCCTCCCTGTATAGCCGCGGGCTACACGAATCGCGGACATCGTCGCCTCTGTTCCGGAATTGACCATGCGCACCTTCTGCACAGAAGGGACCATCGCACAAATCAGCTCTGCCATCTCGACTTCTTTGGCGGTGGGCCCACCGAAGGAGGGCGAATTGCGCAACGTTTCCATCACAGCCTCCTCCACATCCGGGTTTGCGTGACCAAGAATCATCGGGCCCCAGGAGTTGATCAGGTCGAC
>DATBVZ010000647.1:0-5741 GCA_036515095.1 Cyclobacteriaceae bacterium
CCCAGTCCTTTTGATGCACCGGTTATCAGGGCGGTTTTTTGTGATGTCATGATTGTTGTCCTTTGTTTTTCCGGGTCAAAGATCCTGACCATTCGGGCGGTGAAAAACGGACTTAAGGCCAGAAAAAAGCCTGTACCAAAGGACAGGTAGGGACTTGAGTGGGCACCCTAGGGTGATTATCGCTAACCCAAATTTTAGGGTTAACTGGGGGTAGGGGATAGTGCCAAAGAAAGAGGGAGAAATACGTTGCGGACGAGATGCCCGGTGAACGTTCGGCATGTCCCGTCGCCGACCTTATTACCTTATTACTTTATTATCGCAGTGAGCGTCCAGCACTGATAGTCGTGATTCCGTGCCTCCACAAGGGCATTTGTTGGTCATTGCCCCAGAGAGCGTGTGTGAGAGTTTTTTAAGTCAAAATTTGAGTAAGGGATAGGCCGGCATCAGGGACTGAGCAAGCCTCTCTTCAAAGCCGTGTCGACGGCTTCGGTGCGCGTTTTCGCATAGAGTTTAGACAAGATCGAGGTGATGTGAAACTTAACGGTTCGCTCAGAAATGAAAAGTTGTTCAGCAACCTGACTGTTCGTATGTCCTCTTCTAACCAGTGCGAGGACTTCCAGTTCCCGGGCCGTCAAAGGCGAGGCCGGATAGTGAAAACTACTATCGGCAGACTTCACGGCGTGGTGATCCTGTGATTCTTTCCGGATGAGTGTAACGTGATGCAGCAGTTCCTGAACCTGTTCATAGGATTCGCGGACATGCCGGAGCACACTTGCGAGGTCCTTTTGTTCCGCATACGACTGCAGATCACCAACGTCCGAGGCAAGCTTCTTAATCCTGGGCAGGATGACGCGGTCCAGAACATCATAGACAGGGCTGTCGTTGTCGAACCCATGTGAATCCTGCAATCGCGTTCGTTGCACTGCGATGCCGATCAATTCGCTGATGGTATTTAAGATCGACAGTTGTTTCTCTCCCATCTGCTGAGTCTCCCTGCTCACCAGGTTGATGAGCCCGACCTTTTGACCGGCCAGCGTTATGGGTATGGTGGCGTGGTATTTCAGGTCACGTGTCCCTGAGGTAAGGTCTTTTAACCGGGAGCAGGTGATTTCGCTAATATTTCTGGCTTCTGAAATACCGTCGGACAAGTATTTCTGAATGCAGTAGCACCAGCCTGATAGTCTTTCCGGGTGATCGCTTAAGGCAGGCGGTAAATTATACGACGCGGCCAGGTACACCGATTTGCGGTCACCCTGAACCAGCCAGATCCATCCGGTCTCCAGGTCAAGCAGCTCCACCGTCTTTTCCAACGATTTGCGCAAGGCTGAAGGGAGAGAATACTCCCTGTTCAGGTGGCTGGCTATTTCATAGAGGTGGGAGAAATATTCGATATCCGTCATTGCAATTCAGCAAACTGCGAGCTAATTCCTTACATACTTGTCATTATGGCAATTTAACCCTAAAAAGGGAGGAAGAGTTTTGACCAATCAAGAAAAACAGAGGTGGCCGGGGCCAGATCAAGGTGGTCAAGCTAAGACGAGACGGTGCCTGCTGAAGGCAAGTTTTTTCTCCCCTGGCCGGTGGTATGGTTTGCATGGTTAAGGTGGGAGCTGCAGACTGTTTATTCATAGTATTTATCTAATTTTATTCCGATTGCAAAAAATAGAGAGTTTTTGACTAACCTAACCTACGCTAACCTATGAACAACTTAAAGATCAATCACCTTGCTGTTTGGATTTGTATTATCCTGATGCATGCCTTTGGCTTTCTCTGGTATGGCCCTTTGTTTGGCGAAAAGTGGATGGCCTTAGTTGGCTTCGATCAGGAAACCATGGAACAGGAGTCAATGAATGCCGGCGTCTGGATCATGAACACGGTAGCCATCATTGCGCCGATCTATCTTCTGGCCTGGCTGCTCACGCATATGAACATCACCTCAGGGCTCCGTGGAGCTCTTATGGCATTTCTTATCACATTTTGTTTTCATCATTTGCCGTTAATGAATGCCAATATGTTTGCCGGTGAGCCTTATGGACTGGCGTGGATAACCGGGGGCTACAGCCTGGCCTGGCTTACCGTCTCCGGATTTATTCTTGGCTCGTGGGTTAAACGAAGCCCCTGATTGAAAAAGAGCGCAAGCGGGGATTGATGTGCTGCGTAGTTGAAAGTGGACTCCCAGAAAGCTCAGACTCTTTATTTAGCTCAAACTCTTTTATTATTGGAGATTGTGAAGGCATGAATAAAAAAGCAGACTATTTTAAGGCAATAGGGCAATACCTGGAAAGTACTGCGCTGTGCTGTGTTTTTAGTTTGATTTCAATGATCAGCCCAGGGCAATCGTATGTGCCCGAAAAAACGATAGCCAAAATCGTGGTTAAGCCTGTCGTTGAAATGAAAGCCTTTGCCTGCATGTTACAGTGAAATTTCAGGCAAAACCAAGCAACGGAGCGGGCCCCGTGTATGGCATCCGGTTAGTGAAAGAGGTAAGCACGCCTGGCAGCGGGCAGTGATTGTTCAGAGACACATCGTGGCGTTAAGATAAGCGACAAGCAGTAATGATTGAGTTTGGATGTTTGGATTTAAGACGTAGTAAAGTGGGGGGTACTGACTGCACTGTATTGTTTTGGCAACTCCGTGGCTGGCTTCGTTCCCCCCTCAATGAGGGGATGTGTGAGCGAGGGTGTGTGTTGAGTTTTCACCAACTGTCAAACTATGACTCGCATCGATCTAATACAACGTCCTGATCTTAAACTAATGACATGGAGTCGACACTCTACGGGCAACCGGTTTTCTTCCGGTGTTTTTTATGCCTTTGAGCCAGGACAAACTGTAAGACTCAAACGCCATGTCAATAATACCGATCCTTATTGGATACCATTATTAAATGTATTATTTCGTAATGGTAGTTGTTAATTGCCTTAAGCCCGATACACCATGAAAAGATTGCTACTGTGCATTTTGTTTTCCCTGGGATTCTTTGCATCACAGGCGCAGGAACTCTACGAAATGATCAGCCAGTTTCGTGCCGACCGGTCCGCTTTGGTCAGGAAGTATACCCTAAAAGAGTCAGATGAATACTACGATCGTTTTACGAAGTTTTATACGGATTGGATTGAAGTAGTAACAAAAGTTCCTTTTAATACGCTGTCACCTCCAGGTAAGGTCGATTACCTGCTGATGAAAAATTACATTGAAAAAGAGGTGTTTTTTCTAAAGCAGGATGAAAAGGAATTTAAAACCGTGGCACATGTCACCGACTTTGCAGCGCCATTGTATGAGTTTGTAAAACAACGGCGAACAGGTCGTCGCCCCGATGCTCCGGCTTTGGCGAATGTCTTCATGCAAGCCATTGCATCGGTCGAAGCTGCGAAATCAAAATTAACGAGGGAAACGCCATTTCCGAGCTGGCAAAATGCTGAAAAAGCCGCTGACGTGGTACGATCATTGCGTGTGAACCTGAAGGAAGCAAAGCAATTTTATGCTGATTATGATCCACAATTCGCCTGGTGGATGGAAAAACCCTATGATTCATTAAATAAGTCCTTGTTGGAATATGGATCCGTGTTAAAGAAACACTATGTGAATACTTCTGTGAAGGATGATGGAAGCGGGATAATAGGGAAACCAATTGGCCGCGAGGCACTGATCCGGAGTCTTCAATCGGAGTTCATCGTCTATTCACCCGAGGAGCTCATTGCTATCGCAGAAAAGCAGTTTGCATGGTGCGATGCTGAGATGGTAAAAGCATCCGGGGCTATGGGTTTTGGAAATAACTGGAAAGCGGCATTGGAAAAAGTTAAGAATACGTACGTGCCGCCTGGGGAACAACCTGCCCTGGTTAACCGGCTGGCAGAAGAAGCCATTCAATTTGTTGAAAGAAATGATCTTGTCACCGTGCCGGAATTAGCGAAGGAAACATGGCGAATGAAAATGATGTCCCCTGAACAACAAAAGATCAATCCATTTTTTCTCGGGGGGGAACAGATCATAATTTCCTACCCGACCCAAACCATGGAGCATGAAGAAAAGATGATGAGCATGCGGGGAAACAACCCCCATTTTTCAAAAGCCACAGTCCATCATGAACTCATTCCGGGACATCATCTTCAACTTTTTATGATGCAGCGTCATAAACCTTACCGCGAGCTGTTTTCGACACCTTTTTGGATCGAGGGGTGGGCATTGTATTGGGAGTTGATTCTATGGGATAAGGGATTCCCCGGTTCTCCTGAAGACAGGATAGGAATGCTGTTCTGGCGGATGCACCGTTGCGCGCGGATTATTTTTTCACTGAATTATCATCTAGGCAAAATGACGCCCCAGCAATGTATTGATTTCCTGGTTGTCCGCGTTGGCCACGAGCGTGCTAACGCCGAAGCTGAGGTAAGGCGCTCGTTTACGGGAAGATATGGGCCTTTATACCAGATTGCGTATATGGTTGGCGGTCTGCAGTTTTACGGCCTCCGGAAAGAATTGGTGGTTAGCGGCAAGCTAACGGAAAGAGAATTTCACGACCGGATATTAAGGGAGGGAAGCATTCCTGTTGAAATAGTCCGTGCCATACTGACGGGACAGACTGTACCCGAAGATTTCAAAACCTCCTGGCGCTTTGCATCTGAGTGATGAGTAATACCCAGCTTTGGTCGGCATGCAGATGAGCATCAAACCCAATAACGTAATGGTAATGATTTTCACTCTAAATTGATGACTGATTCAGGTCCTTATTTTGCAAAAAGGCAATTTACTTATGAGCAGATAATATGAAAACTCTGGGACTAATCGGGGGAACAAGTTGGGTTTCGACCATGGATTATTATCGTCTGCTCAATCAATTGATGAACGAAAGACTTGGGGGGCTGACTTCCGCGAAACTGCTGCTCGTATCCATTGATTTTCAAGAATTTAAATCCCTCCTGGATAAGAATAATTGGGACAGAATTTCAGAAATATTCATTGAGGCGTCCAGAAATCTTGAGAAAATTGGTGCCGATTCAATTGTCATGTGCGCCAATACGCCCCATTATGTCTCGGACACTGTTCAAAAGGAAATTTCCATACCACTTCTGCATATTGCGGAAGCTACTGCCAACGAAGTGCTTAGACGTGAAATAAATAAGGTATTGCTGTTGGGGACGAAGTTTACAATGGAACAGGAATTTTTTAAGAAGAGACTTCTGATCTCTAAAATTGAAACGCTAATTCCTGACCAGAAGGACCGCGAATTTATACATCAGAATATTTTTGCTGAATTGGGTAAGGGAATCTTTAAACCTGAAACAAAGAGAAAATATCTTGATATAATAGATAAATCAGTGCATGAAGGTGCAGAAGGCGTAATCTTTGGATGTACCGAAATTCCAATGCTCATAAAACAAGAAGATTGTCGCATACCTACGTTTGACACCACGCTGTTGCATGTGAGATACGCAGTGGATTTCGCACTGGCTTGATGCCTGATCCGCGATCGGAGCAAATGTCCGCAGGCGGACGTTGTCGTTCGCTAACGTACCTTTGGTCAACGCTGATGCGCTAATTTGATGGAATTTAGCCGGTGGCATTGATTTTGGGACAATGGCTGTAAACTACAAAACCCATGTTTAAGAATTATTTCAAAATTGCCTACCGCAACCTTATCCGCTCCAAGGTTTATTCATTCATTAATATCTTTGGTCTTTCCCTGGGTGTTGCCTGTTGTCTCCTGCTGTCGCTGTATGTGCATGACGAATTCGGCTACGACCGCC
>DATBVZ010000648.1:0-4412 GCA_036515095.1 Cyclobacteriaceae bacterium
GAGGGTGCTTCCGGGTTATGCATAAGACCGGGTTCAGTATCGGTGAAGATTGCCTTCAGGATGCAATGGTAATGGATGGCAGGTTTGTCGCGATCCGCATCAACAGCCAATGGGAAATCTATGCACTCACAGGAAGACTGCTTTCGTCGGGTTGGGACGAGATCAAAACCGTTAATCGCTTTATCGCACTGCGCAGAAAAGACGAATGGTTCCTTGCGTCGGCCGCCCGCATAGGGCTCATAGCAGACCGGCAGCCGCTGGACTTTGACGAGGGCTTTGACGAAGTAAGGGGATGGCCGAATGATTTGATCTGGGTGAGAAGGGAGAAGTCAGAGGCTGTTTTGAATCCCGACCTGCAACCCGCGATCCCATTTGATGAGCACGAACTACAACCCGAGATCGTTGGAGTCCGGTCCCGTTCAGCAGAGGGAATAAGCCTCTATGGACCTTCATTCAAACAATCAGGGTATTTTGAACACGTCCGGATCAATTCATATTGGGCTTGCGTAAAGACGGAAGAAGGGTGGTGGATCTTTGATCCCTTCAGCGGCACGACCGTAAGCTCCGGGTTCGACAGTATTTCGTTTGTGGGAATTTTTGCCGCAGGTCACCGCGGTGATTCGGTACGGGTATTTTTTGATAAGGCGACTTACCGGGATTTTAAGTCGGTCTCACTGGACTACATTCCGGGAAAGGATTCAGTGGCTTTCCTGCAGGTGGACGACAACGGGCGTAAATCAGTTTACGACCATACCGCCGTCAGACTTTTTGACGGCTACTATGACCGGATACAGTATGCCGGGAGCAGCTATTTTATCGTAGGCAGAAAGGAGAAAAAAGGTTTGGTTGACGCAGCTGGGAAACAGGTGCTTCCCTTCTCGTATAGTGCGATCGGAGAACTGGATGGAAACCGAATACCGTTGCTGCGCAACATGAAATTCGGAGCCTATGACGTCGTCAGAAAAAAGGAGATTGCTCCCGCATTCGACAAGAACATTGTTCCGTACAATACCGGGTTGTTGATCGGATTCAGCCAGGGCAAGTGCGGTATCGTGGACCTGAATAACCGCGTCAGGATCCCTTTTCAGTACGATGCGTTTCGCTACTGGAACGATACCTCGGCCCTGGTGAGACAAGGCGCGATCTGGCAAATACTGGACCTTAATGCCAACCGTGTTCTTGTGGATGATATCAAAGACTATCGGATCATTCGGGAATCCGATCACGAAGTTGTTGCCATTATCCGGCGCGGAAACGAATACGGTGTACTCAGCAATGTGCATGGCGTAGTGATCCCTGCCAGCTATACCGACATTGTGAACATTGGTTCATCGGCGAAGCCACTTTATTTCACCGAGAAGCATGTCAAAGAGGCCTCCCTTTTCGTGATAATCTACTATGACGACGTGGGAAAATCAATACGGCACCAGGCATTTGAATCGGACGATTATGACCTTATCTATTGCCCGAAAAATAACTAATCATTTACCTTGCGTTCAATGCTTTTGGCTTGCGGAATGTTAATATTGTTACAAAATCAGATAGTATGAGAAGTATAGTATTGGGTATACTGCTGTGTATCCTCGTTCCGCCCGGGTATAGCCAGAACCGTGGCGGGGATACCAAACTGGTAGTCGGCATTGTCGTTGACCAGATGCGCCGTGAATACCTGGATCGTTTTTATTCCCGATTCGGTGAGGGCGGATTCAGGCGAATGATGGATGAAGGTTTTGATGTGCGAAACGGACATTACAACTATTTCCCAACGGTTACCGGACCCGGACATGCATCGGTCTATACGGGTACCACACCGGCTATACATGGCATTATCGGTAACTCCTGGTATGACAAGCAGACTAAGAAGTCCGTGAACTGCGTCGAAGACACCGGCCAGAAGGCGGTGGGCAACCCGGATGGAAACGGCCATGTATCACCGTGGCGCATGTTGTCAACGACTATTACGGATGAATTGAAAATGGCCACACAAAAGAAATCCCGGGTTATCGGTGTGTCCATTAAAGACAGAGGAGCGGTGCTTCCGGCCGGTCATATGGCCGACGGTGCCTATTGGTATGACAGTAAGACCGGAACGTTTATGTCCAGCACCTTTTACGTGGATAAATTGCCGCAGTGGGCGCAGGATTTCAATAAGCAGGGTTTGGCCGAAAAATACCTGAACCAGGAATGGAAACCATACACTCCCCTAAGTGAATATGTCAGCAGCGGACCGGATGATACCGCCTATGAGACGCTCTTTAAGGGTAAGGCGAAATCAACATTTCCCTACGACCTTAAGACGCTTCGCAGGGAGAACGGCAACTTTGATCTATTGACGGCAACACCGAATGGCAATGACTTCCTCACCGCTTTCGCAAAGGCAGCAGTCACCGGTGAAAAACTGGGACAGGGTGAGTGGACGGATTTTCTCGCGGTATCTTTTTCAAGTACTGATGCAGTGGGTCACCGGCTTGGACCCAACGCGGTTGAGATTGAGGATCTGTATATCCGGCTGGATAAGAACATTGAAGACCTTCTTGCATTCCTTGATGAGAACGTCGGGAGAGGAAAATTCCTGGTGTTTCTGACATCCGACCATGGAGTGAGTGAGGTAGCCCAGGAACTGACGGACAACCATATACCTTCCGGATACCTCAATTCAGGGAAGATGCGGTCCGGCCTGAGCGAATACCTCAGGCAATACTTTCCAGACAGAGATCTCATAGAAAACATCAGCGGCAACCAGATCTTTTTTGACAACGATCTGTTTGAAACCAATCCAAGGAATTCGGGAATTGATTTTTTGATCGCTTCCGAGTTGATATCCAGGTACCTCCTGACGGTCGATGGCATTGCCAATGTTTATACCGAGAGTGTTTTGCGGAATGCCCGCTACGATGAGCAAGGGATAAAGGGAATGGTTGTGCGCGGACATCACCCCAAACGAAGCGGCGACCTCGTCTATATTCTGGAAGCCGGCTGGTATTCAGCGGGAAGTATCCAGGGATCCACACACGGATCGACGTACACGTATGACACCCATGTACCCATGTTGTTTTACGGTGCGGGCATCAGGCATGGAAGCAGCGTTCGTTACCATCCCGTCACGGATATCGCGCCAACACTCTCCATCCTGTTGGGCATCAGGTTCCCAAATGGTTGCACCGGGCAACCCATTGAGGAACTGTTTGAATGAATTGACGCCACTACCCGGGTTGCTGTACCTGAGCAGCCATAATGATCATTCCCTCGTCGAAAGTGTGGGGCTCATAGCCAAGCACGCGGCGCGCCTTTTCAATAATGAATCCTGTCTTCAGGGGGCGGCGGGCGGCCTGATGCAGTTCTTCCGAGCTGGTTGGATGAATAAGTGAGGCATCAAGGGCATAGAATGCCGCAGTCTTCCGGGCGATTTGATAGGGCGACAGGAGATCTTTTCCTGAAATATGAAAAACACCCGAAGCATGTTGCCTTGCTGCAAGCCAGCATCCCCGGGCAAGATCCTCAGCCAACGTGGGTGTTCGCCACTGATCGGTAACGACGCGTATCGATCTCTTCGCTTCCAGATTTTCCTTTACCCACAGTACAATATTTGAGCGACTCCTATCGACCGTTGTACCATATACCAGGGCTGTTCGAATAATGCACCATCGGGGGAGGAGGCTCCTGACAATTTCTTCGCCTGCCAGTTTTGTGCTTCCATAATAGTTTACGGGTTGGGGAGTGTCGTCTTCAGCAAGGGGACCATATGCACCGCTGAAGACGAAGTCGGTGGACAAGTAAATGAACTGACAACCGGGACTGTTGCAGGCAAGTGCAAGATTACGCACGCCTTCCGCGTTTACCCGCCAGCATCCGTGCCGGTCCTGTTCACATTGATCCACCTGCGTCATGGCGGCGGTATGGATGATCACGTTGGGAGCTATGGAACGGATCAAAGTCGCAACTCGTGCGGAATCCGTAATATCGAGTTCATGAAAGGAGGCCCGAAAGGGAAGATCAATTCTTGCGCGTGTTGTTGCGACAAGTTCCACATCGCGAACTTCTTGAAGAAGGCTGAGCAATTTTTGTCCCAACAGTCCATTCGCGCCGGTAACCAAGACCTTCAATGTGTTGAGGTGTTGAAGTGTTGATGTGTTGAAGTGTTGATGTGGTTCCTCCTGACCGCGCTGCCCTTCAGCATGGGCAGGCCTGCCTATGTCGCCAGACAGGCCTGCCTATGTCGCCAGACAGGTTGACGTGTTGAGGCAGGGTGTTATGTCTCTACGCTACCCAATACCGGTCGCGCCTAAACCTTATTCCCTTATACCCCGACCCCTCACAAATTCTCCGGATACCTGTAACCATAAAGTTTCTCAATCTTCTTCCTGGGCATTTGTTCGACGGAGACCTTCATGTAAATGTTATCCAGGGGCCGG
>DATBVZ010000649.1:0-4723 GCA_036515095.1 Cyclobacteriaceae bacterium
CATATAACCCCGGGTGTAACACACTGCGGTTTTACCCCGGGGCTACAAACACTACACCCCTACGGGGTGTCGGATGGTCCCCTGTGAATTGACTTTCCTTGCCCATGGAATCATTTCCCGCTCCGGATAGTGAAGGGTCATATGTTATTAAATTATCGACGCCTTTGCCAACGATGGTAGGGTCTTTGTGCCTTTATACCATACCAGCCTTGCCCATCGCACGCACCTTCATAAAGGAACCAACCCGCGATTGACATGTTACGATATGCTTAAATGCGTTTGCATGTTTACAGCTTACTACTTACAACTTACCGCTTACCGCTTACTACTTACTACTTACGACTCACCACTTACCAAATTACCTGAGCTCCTCCTTCTTCCCGGACTTAACCGCCGCGTAGATGGTGTCGATGATCTTCAGGTCTTTCAGGGCTTCCTCACCGTCTACGGGAACGAGGGGTTTCTTATCCTGGAGGATCATACCCGCCATTTCATCCATTTGTACTGTTTGGTGAGTTTTATGAGGCAGATTCAATTCGCCCTTGCTGGTGCGGCCTTTAATGGGGCCATAGCCGGTTGACGGCTGCAATTCTGCAAATCCTTTGGTTCCGTTCAGGAAGAAGCGATCGAGGTTACTCATGGCATACGTGGAGAGGCAGGACGCTACAGCTCCACCGGGAAAGCCAAACTGAAACAGAATAGTTTCATCGACTCCTTCCTTAAATTTCACCGGGTCGGTTTTGGTTTCCTGCGCCGTAACCCAAACCGGTTCTTCCCCGATCATATAGCGTGCGCCATTCACGGAGTAGATCCCGATGTCCATCATGGCTCCTCCGCCAGCAAGTTTTTTGTCCAGCCGCCATTGGTTGGGATCACCGATCCTGAAGCCGCTGAGTCCCTGGAAGAACAATACTTTCCCTAACTCGCCTTCATTTCTCATCCGGATGATCTCCAGGGTATTCGCTTCAAGGTGCATCCTGTATCCTACCAGCAATTTTACGTTCGCTTTTCTGCAAGCGTCGACCATTTGCTGTCCCTCAGCGGCGTTGATCGCCATGGGCTTCTCGCAAATGACATGCTTGCCTGCATTGGCTACCCGTATAGCCTGATCCTTGTGGAGACCGTTTGGTGTGATAATGTACACCGCGTCGATTTCCTTATTGTCTTTGATGCCGTCAAAGTTCTCGTAGTTGTAACAGTTGGCGGCGGAGATGCTGTACTTCGATTGCCAGTCCTTGATCTTTGCCGGTGTGCCGCTGATGACTCCGGTAAGCCGGGCCATTTTGCAATCCTTCATGGCCTCGGCCACCCGCGTGCCGTAGCTTCCCAATCCCATGATGGCCACGCGCAATACCGGTCCCTGGTAGGTTTCATCAAACGACTGATTAGCGCTCTGCCGGCTTACTGCAGGAAGAAACGGGAGGGCAAAAGCGGAGGCCGAAATTTTTCGAAGAAAGTCACGACGGGAATTCATATTCTGTATCGGGTTTAATTGACATCAAGCAAATTGCATTACCGGAATTTCGCAACGATTGCATTTCATTTTGTACGTCAGTCTTTTGCCCACGCAGGCCTGCCTGCCAGGCATAGTCTCTGACAAGTCAGGCAGGCACTAAGGCACAAGGAAACCACGAAAGTTGTCACCTCACGGTAAGTCGTCGCCGCTGAGAAAATTCAGGACGTGACGAGCGAATGTAATAAAAGTTTTTCCTCTGAGGAAGGCGGCAGTGGGTGGAAGGGGAGAAGTGATGCAGGAGGGAACAGGCAGGTTGTTAAGCCACGTCAGCCCTCACGTTTTTTGTTTTTTCTTTTTGGCGGCGGGGAAGAGGACATTGTTCAGAATGAGCCTGTAGCCGGGGGAATTGGGGTGAAGGTTCAGGTCAGTTGGCTCTTCTCCCACCTGGTGTTGATAGTCTTCGGGGTCATGACCGCCATAGAAGGTCCAGAATCCTTTTCCCAGTATGCCGTGAACATATTTTGCTTCCCGGATGTCCTTGTTTTCACCCATGACCACGACGTCGGGTTTGATGAGCTGGGATTTAAAGCCGGTGGTCTGTCCGAAGAAACCCTTAATGACCCGGGTATGGTTTTGCGTCAGCATGGTAGGAATCGGGTCCCACTTCGCCGAAAATTCGAAAATGGCGAAATAGTCGTTGTCCTGACGAAGCCCCCTTTCGGTAGGATGATTGTCGATGTCGGAGAATTCGTACTTGTAGGCATCGCGGACGAGCTCAAAATCCGTAAAAGCCAGGCATGGTTCATAGTTCAGCTTATCCTGAGCGCCAGGATCAGCCGGATCACCGTCATACATTCGTTCGCAAATGTCCACGCCGTCAGCGGCAAGGGCAATGTCATAACTGTCGGTGGCCGAACACATGGCGAACATAAACCCGCCGCCGGCCACAAATTCTTTTATCTTTTTGGCTACTGCGAGTTTCAATTGAGATACTTTCTGAAACCCGTGTTTGCGGGCAAGTTCTTCCGCCTCCTGTTGTGCTTCGATATACCAGGGCATATTGTGGTAGGAGCCATAAAACTTTCCGTATTGACCTGTGAAATCCTCATGGTGAAGGTGGAGCCAGTCATACCGGGGCAGGAAACCATTCAGCACTTCATCGTCATAAATGACGTCGTACGGTATTTCGGCGTAGCTGAGCACCAGGGTAACCGCATCGTCCCAAGGTTGGTTGGTTTTGGGAGAATATACCGCAATGCGGGGGTATTTTTCCAGCTTCATGATATCGTGATTTACCGCCGGGCTGGCAATTTCCGTTATGATCCGGTTGGCATCGGCATCGGAGATCACCTCGAAACTGACGCCGCGTATAACGAGTTCATTCTGGATGGAGGGATGGTACCGGCACATGAAACTCCCTCCCCGGTAGTTCAGCAGCCAATCCACCTCCATTTCTGCCTTCAGGATCCAGTACGTGATACCGTAGGCCTTCAGGTGATTGCTCTGCTGCTCATCCATGGGGATGAAGATGTAATTGGCCTGCGAAACCTTGAAAATGAGTACAAATACGAACAAAAAAATGCTTCTCATCACGCAAATCGGCTTTATGAGATCAAAGTTACCCAAATGATGTTTCATTAACCTATAAAACCTCTTAATTTTGAAGGTTCTGCCGGTGACGCTATAATATTTCCGGTAAAGTGTAACATTCGGCGTAAGGCATCAACGTATACGTGTCTGGTCTTGTACTGCACCCATGGATATAATTGAAAATATACGTGAAGGACTTCGTTCCATTAAGGCCAACCTTCTGAGGTCGGTCCTCACTTCATGCATTGTGATGATCGGGATCACTTCCCTGGTTGGGATCCTTACCGCAGTTGATGGCATCGAGGAATCCGTCACCGAAAGCCTCAGCTCCCTGGGCCTGAATACCTTCGACATATATTCCAGGAGCTACCGGCGTTCAAACCGGCAAGGCATCGAGGAAAAGACGTATCCCCTGATCCGCTTCAGTGAAACGAAGCGGTTTATTTCGCAATTCAGTGTTCCTTCGAGCACCTGTGTCTTTGCGCACGTGAGTTGGAACGCGGAAGTGAAGCACCTCTCCAAAAAAACTAATCCCAACGTTGGCATTGGTGGTGTCAACGAAGAGTATATGGCCATTAAGGCCCTTGAGTTTGAGCGCGGCAGAAATTTTTCCATGGTTGAAATTGAGCGCGGCGCGCACGTGACCGTCATCGGCAGCAAGATCGCCGAGGTCTTGTATGAGGCCAACGAAGACCCCATCGGCTCAAGCATAATCGCGCTGGGCACCCAGTTCAAGGTAATCGGTGTTCTGAAAAAGAAGGGTGAGATCGCAGAGGAGAATTTTGACAACTCGGTTTATATTCCCCTGATCGTAGCCAATCAGCTTGCAGGTGGAAACCCGCTTCGCTACACCATGACCGTTGCCGTGGGCGATCCGGCCATGTTTGACCACGCAATGGGAGAAGCGACGGGGTTGATGCGCATCATTCGAAGGGATCAGATCGGGCAGGAAAATTCATTTGAGATCGAGAAGAGTGAGACCCTGGAGGAAAATCTGAAGAGCATAACGTCCGGTCTTTATTGGGGCGGTTTTGGTGTAGGCTTTATCACCCTGCTGGGAGCTTCCATAGCGCTGATGAACATCATGCTTGTGTCGGTTACAGAGCGCACCCATGAGGTTGGAGTCCGGAAGGCTATGGGTGCAACTCCCCTGCGCATCCGTCAGCAGTTTGTGATAGAAGCCATTGTCGTCTGCCTGCTGGGCGGAATAGCCGGAATTATTCTGGGAATAATTATCGGCAACCTGATGGCCAGCTTCATGGAGGTGGAACGATTTGTGGTGCCCTGGCTCTGGATGTTTGTAGGATTGCTTGTATGCGTGGCGGTGGGGCTGATCTCTGGCTACTATCCGGCGCATAAAGCGTCGAAGCTTGATCCGATTGAATCGCTCAGGTTTGAATAAAGGATTGAAGGGTTGAAGAATTGAAGATGGAGCGGAGCAATCAATACGTTAACCGTTTACCTCCTTCGCTCGTTATAGCCTTATAAACAATACCGCCCATCGTCATAAAGACCTTTGCTCTAATATGAAGTGTCACGAGCTTCGGACGCTTGCGTCAAGGCACGGGCAAAGCCTAAAACCAATCTACCGATTTACCCCTTACCCCTTACCCCTTACCCCTTACCTCTTACCACTTACCACTTACCACTTACCTCTTACCACTTACCACTTACCTC
>DATBVZ010000650.1:0-8363 GCA_036515095.1 Cyclobacteriaceae bacterium
GGCCAGGGGTAGCAATCGTTGGGCCGCCTCCCTGTCAGCCAGGTTGTAATTTACCTGGATGAAATCGATCGGCTCGGCTTTCATGATGGACTCCATTTCAGGATAGGCATTTTCCCTGTAGTGGGTGATGCCGAGGTACCTGATTTTTCCATTTTCCTTCCACTCACGCAAGGTTTTAATGTGCGTCTTCCAGTCTACCAGGTTATGGATCTGCATAACATCTATTTTTTCGCGCATGAGAAATTGCAGAGAATCCTTCATTTGCTGAATGCCGTTCTCTTTCCCGCTGGTCCACACCTTGGTGGCAATGAAAAGTTTGTCGTTTATGCCTGCCTCGGTCGACAGGGTTCCAACATTTTTTTCGGAGAACCCATACATCGGCGAAGAATCAATGACAGTTCCTCCCTTGGTGACGAGAATGGAAAGCACTTCGCGAAGCTGGTTGATCTCAGGGGCCATGCGGCTGTCAACATCAAATGTTTCCCAGGTACCGATACCAATGGCAGTAAGGCTCTCCCGCGTACCGGGGATCCTTCGCTTAATGAGTGCATCGTCCATAGAAGTCGATGAAGAGAGGACAGGGAGCAGGCCAACGGCTGCAAGACTTTTCAGGTATTCGCGTCGGTTCATCCCTAAAATTACTTGATTCTAAGGTAATTACGGAAATATACTCCCAGGGTTTTAAAAAATTCGGTCTATGGTTTGCCGGCCCATGCAGCCTCTATATCCTGAGACTGAAGCATTTCCAGGTGTGCTGACACGCGCTCCGTGACACCCGGTATGTGCGTGAGGTCAGTGTCCCATAACTCCGTATCAGACAATATCCCTGAAGCAACGCATGCAACATCTCCGGATTGCCAGGCTTCTTCAAAACGTTGCAGGATTGCGGGGTCATCGTTCACCGGTAGCGCTTCTCCACGCCATTCCCCCTTATAGAACCGGATCAGGCACGCAAGTGAATAGAGTAATCGTTCAGGAAGCTTCCCTTTTCTGCTGACATATTCCAGGAAGGAAGGTAACACCCTGACCTTGTATTTCGAGATGGAATTCAGCGCTATCGCGCTTAGCTCGTGTTTGATGAACGGATTCCGAAAGCGCTCCAGAACGCTGTGCGCGAACTGTCGCAATTCCTTTTCAGGGAGATCAAGTGTCGGAATGATCTCCTGCTCAATGGCCTCTTTCAGGAATGTTCCGGCAAACGGGTCTTCTACTGCTTCGCGGACTGTCCGAAGTCCGTGCAGGTAAGCAACCGGCACAAGCGAAGTATGTGCGCCGTTGAGAATCCTGACCTTTCGTGTGCGGTAAGGAGTCTGGTCCTTGACGAAGAGTACGTCCAGGCCGGCGTCCGCCGCAGGAATAAGCTGGCCAACCTGATCCGGACCTTCTATCACCCAGAGATGAAAGGGTTCCGCCATGACGACCAGGTTATCTTCGAAGCCTATGGCATCCTGAATTTGCGTAATCGTCTCTTTTGGAAATCCGGGAACGATCCGGTCGACCAGTGTATTGCAGAACGTGGTATGGTGTTGAATCCAATTCAGGAAAGCATCAGGCAGGTCCCATAAACGGATGTATTGGATGATCGCATCCCGCAGCTTTTGTCCGTTCCTGTCTATGAGTTCACAAGGGATAAGGGTCAGTGCCTTGCCGGGTGCCCCGCTGAAAAATTTAAAACGATGATAAAGCAATACCGTGAGTTTGCCGGGGAACGAAGAAGGGAGCTTTTCGGGATTGGTATCGTCAGGATGGAAGGCAATGCCCGCCTCGGTTGTATTGGAAATGATGATTTGGAGGTCGGGGTTCTCGGCTGTCCGGAGGTAACCTTTGAAATCTTCGTATGGATTAATGACCCCTCGTACACATTGGATAAGCCGGATCACGGTAGTTGGTTTGCCATTCAGGATACCGTTGAGCACTACATGATAAAGCCCGTCCTGTTCGTTGATCATTTCTCCCGTACCTTTGCTTAGCGGCTGAATGATCTGGACGTCGCCGTTGAAATTGGTTCGTTCATTCAACAGGTCGATTATCCAATCCGCGAAAGCGCGAAGAAAATTTCCTTCTCCGAATTGCAGCACCTTGACAGGGCGATTTGAGGCGATACCGGCACTTTTTCGGTTCAGCGGCTTGGGCATGGGGATCCTGAATATTAGAACTGAAAGTACTCGCGGGCGTTATAGTAGCAAACATCACTCACCAGCTTACCCAGCCATTCCTCATCGCGCGGAAGTTCGCCGCGCTCAACATCCTGGCCAATCAGGTTGCACAGTATCCTCCTGAAATATTCGTGACGAGGGTAGGAGAGGAAACTGCGCGAATCGGTGATCATGCCTACAAAGCAACTGAGCAGGCCGATATTCGATAGGGTATTGATCTGTGCTTCCATTCCGTCCTTCTGGTCAAGGAACCACCAGGCCGATCCGAATTGCATTTTCCCTTTTACAGACCCGTCATTGAAGTTACCCGTCATGGAGGCCAGTATTTCGTTGTCGCCGGGATTCACATTGTACAGGATCGTTCGGGCGAGCTGGTCGGAGCGATCCAGTTCATTCAGAAAAGAGGAGAGGCTCCTTGCCTGGCTGAAATCGCCGATTGAATCGAAGCCCGTATCGGGTCCGAGCGCATGAAGCATCCGTGAGTTGTTGTTTCGAAGAGCGCCCAGGTGAAATTGTTGTGCCCAGCCCTTCTTGTGGTACATCCTGCATAGTTCAATCAAGGTGACGTACTTGAAATACCCGGCTTCCGGCTTTGTCAGCTTTTCCTTGTTATTGAGTTTCGCAAATAGGGAGGAGATGTCATTGGGGGCCTCTTCGAAATAATAAAGTTGTTCAAGGCCATGATCGGATAGCCGGCATCCGAGGCTGTGAAAGAATTCAATGCGTCTTTCGAGGGCGCTCATCAGGGAAGCATGATCGCTGATTTCGATCCCCGACATGGTTGATAGTTTGCTGAGGTATTCACCAAACTTCACAGGATCCTCTACCGCGTATGCCTTGTCGGGACGGAACGCCGGAATGACCTTGATCTCAAAGTTGCCGGCGGCCAGCTGCTGATGATATTCCAGCGTGTCAGCCGGATCGTCGGTTGTGCACACGATCCGCACATTCATTCTTTTGAGCAGATTGCGGGTGGAATACGGAGGTGTGCGCAGCTTTTCCATGCAATCCTGATAAATCGCATCCGCAGTTTTCACGGTCAGCGGCTGATCTACATCAAAATAGCGTTTAAGCTCCAGGAGGGTCCAGTGGAAAAGCGGATTGCGCATGGTGTAAGGAACGGTATATGCCCATTTCCGGAATTTTTCGATGGGACTGGCGCTACCTGTAATGTACTCTTCGGGTATCCCGAGGGTGCGCATAGCCCGCCATTTATAGTGGTCGCCGGCAAGCCAGATAGCGGTCAGATTTTCGAAGCGGGTATCGTCGGCAATGTCCTGGGGCGGGAGGTGACAATGGTAATCAATTATCGGTTGTGTTTCCGCAAATTGGTGGTATAGGGTTCTTGCAAAGTCATTGGATAACAGAAAATCTTCTGTAAAGAAACTGGTTTTCATTATTGTAAAACAGTTAGAATCTGGTAAGCAGGCTTATCCTGCAATTTATGATTTATCCGATTTAAGTTAAGGCTTGATGGGACTATTCTTCAATGACGACCTGCGCACGATAAGTTCCGGTGTCAATACGATCCGTTTTGGTACGAACCGCTGGCGCCCGACGCTGATTTGCTCCAGGAATATTTCAGCAGCCGCATTTCCGATTTGCATGCTTTGCTGGTCGACGGTCGACATTGGCGGATCGCAGAATGAGGTAAAGTCCTCGTTGGCGAAACCAACAATTGCGATTTGTTCGGGCACGGCAATACCCTTCTCTTTGCAGGCGCTTAAAGCAGCTACTGCACTGTAGGCGCTCGCGGAGAAAATGGCATCCGGAAGCTCCTTCAACTGCAGCAGTTGATCGAGGCCCACTCTGCCGTCCTCATATTGAAGGTAGCTTTCAAGCACAAGTTCGTTCCGGTACGGAATGTTGTATGCTTCGAGCGCTTCCCTGTATCCGCGCAATCGTTCCTTGTAAATGCTGATTTTTTTAAGGCTGGTGAAATGCGCGATCCTCCGGCATCCCTGTTGTATAAGGTGCTCCGTCGCCTGGTAGGCCCCAAGATAGTCGTCAATGACGACGCGGCTTACGTCCAGCCCCTGGAAGGACCGGTCGAACAACACCAGGGGAATTCCCTTGTCGTATACCTTTCTGAAATGATCAAAATTCTCTGTGTTCTTGGCGAACGAAACGATGATACCATCCACCCGCGCATTGAGCAGCGCCTCCACGGTAGAAACCTCGCTTTCGTAGTCGTCGTGCGACTGGCAGATCATGACATTATAATGGGCATTCTTGGCTACTTCCTCAATACCACGAATAACCGAGCCGAAGAAACTGCGGTCTGCGGTGGGTACGATTATGCCAATGATATTGCTCCTTCCGTTCCGCAGGGCCGCAGCGATATGGTTAGGCTGGTAGTTCAGCCGCTTCGCCACCTTCAGCACGGCCTTTTTCGTCGCCTCGCTTATTCTGGGATTATCGTTCAACGCCCTTGAAACGGTAGAGGCCGTAATGTTCAGTTCCTTTGCTATATCATGAATGGTTGGCATGTTACTTCCTTGACTGCGTTTGACGCATATACCTATTGTTCGTTTGCTGGTCTTCCGATTGTTGCCAGGATGCCCCCATCGACGTAAATGATTTGCCCGTTGACAAAGTCGCTTGCTCTCGAGGCGAGAAATATTGCAGCACCCTGCAGGTCGTCCGGATCACCCCATCGACCGGCAGGGGTACGGCTAACAATGAATTCATTGAACGGATTACCCTCTACAATGAGGGGTGCAGTCTGGGCTGTTTTAAAATACCCCGGACCAATCCCATTCACCTGGATGTTATACTTCCCCCATTCTGTCGCCAGATTTTTTGTGAGCATTTTCAGCCCCCCTTTGGCTGCGGCGTAGGCCGCAACGGTGTTGCGACCGAGTTCACTCATCATGGAGCAAATGTTTATAATCTTCCCCGCTTTTCGTTCGATCATTTTTTGGCCGGTATATTTTGCCATTACGAAAGGTCCGACAAGGTCGACATCGATAACCCTTCTGAAATCGGCGGTTTCCATTTCAGCCGAGGGTATGCGCTTTATTATTCCTGCATTGTTAACGAGAATGTCAATGGAGCCAATATCCTTCTCAATACGATTTACATGCTCCCTTGCATCGGCATCGTCAGTCACGTCGAAGATATAACCGGCCGCGCTATACCCCATGCTCTTGTATTCTACGAGAGCCCGTGTCATCTTTTCGGGGGTTGTACCGGAAATGATCAATTCTGCGCCTGCCTTCGCAAGGCCTTTTGCCATTGCCATCCCCAGGCCGTGTGTACCCCCGGTGATCAGGGCCCGTTTTCCGGTAAGGTTAAAGAGTTCCATTACCGGAGATCAGAAGGTTGCACGATATCCATATCACCATAATCCAAATTTTCACCCGCCATTCCCCAAATGAACGCGTAGTTGGATGTTCCCGCGCCACAGTGTATCGACCACGATGGAGAGATTACTGCCTGGTTGTTTGCCATCCAGATATGCCGGGTTTCGCCGGCGGGTCCCATATAATGGCAGACCGTCTGATCGTCTGGCAATTCAAAATAAAAGTATACCTCCATCCGGCGGTCGTGCGTATGCGGCGGCATTGTATTCCATACACTGCCAGGCTTGAGTTCTGTCAGGCCCATCTGCAACTGGCATGTCGGCAGAACGCTGTTGACGAGCAGCTTTCGGATTGTCCGTTGATTCGAATTTCCGGGCGACCCTGTCTCAACCGTCTCGGAATCGGCCAGTGAAACCTTTTTGCTGGGGTAGGCAGTATGGGCAGGGGCAGAGTTGATGTAGAACAGCGGTGTACCTTCCCCGGATGGTCGAAAGACTACATCCCTGACCCCTCTGCCCAGGTACAGTGCCTCCTTGAAATCCAGCGAATACTCCATGCCATCAGCTACCACCTTGCCCCTTCGGCCAACATTGACGATGCCCAGCTCCCGGCGCTCAAGAAAGTAGCCGGCCCTGAGGGGTGGGATAGTGTCCAAACGGAGGTCGGTCGATTCCGGTCGCGCTCCCCCTGCAATAAAGCGGTCATAGTGGGTATAGACCAGTTCGATTGCATCGGGCTTAAAAAGCTGTTCGATCAGAAAGGCGTCCCTCAGTTGCTGTGTAGAATAAGAGCCGGCGTCGTCCGGGTGGATTGCATGGCGCACGGAATAATTAATGCTCATGAAATTAAGGTGTTAATAGCAGCACCAGGTGGGGTCAATACGTGTGTAATCGGTTGCGCAATATAACGATTAATGGAAATAAGGTGGACCATCAGGAACATATTTTCGAATATTGATCTTGGATCAGCGTCACCAAAACAAGCCGGCTCCGGCTTTGTAAGCTAAGACTTTTGAATATTGCCGAAAGAATCTTGACCTCATGCTTGGCAAATTAAAAATATCATAGTAAATATGCAATCGATTGCGCATACGACCGCATTTATTCATTGGTGTGCCGCGGATTCAGCCACCATTAAGATAGATATTGAAGGATACTCTTTGTGGTGAAGGGTAGTTGATTTAATGAGCCAGGCCCGGCGAAAGCCGGGCTCTCATTAATTCTGAGCGAGACCGGTTGCTTCTGCAGCCAACCTGCCAACAATCTCTAATCTATTGAATACCTGTAAGCTAATACCATATACAACAAGTATAAGCTCAGGAAAAGGCGGTTTTCAACCCCGTCTGTTCCCCACTTTCGGGCCCTTCGAAAGGCGCCACTGCCAAATCGTTTCGAATAAATTACGCCTATGAAACTGGTCGTTCCTTTGATGGCGCTCGCGCCTCTTGTATTGTCCTGCGAAAAGCATCACGGGACCGCATACAGCGATGCCATTCTCGTCACTGTCAAGCGGGACTATGAGCGGCCTGCCCTGGAAGAGGGAACTATCGTACTCGACTGGCATCAGGTAACGGCGCGCCTTCCGCAGTTGGAATCAATGGGATATCGCGTAACGGACCAGCATTTCGGAAACGCGCTGGACAGCCGCCTGCTGGATACCGATGGAGACGACCAGCCCGATAGATTGCAAGTAACCTACGCCTTTTCTTCAGCCGAGCCACAATATGTCCTGATGATCGCCGCAGACCCGGAAGGTACCCTGTCGGTCGCAACAGGAACGGCCGAACCCGATCCCCGCTTTGAGCTGACTTACCTGAAAAGCTATGCCGCGTACAGCAACGGCGATTCGGTTGCCTCCTGGCCGCAAAAGATCTTTGAAAGTTCACTTAATTTCTATCCTGACGTCCGTGACTTTACAATCATTTCACCGGGTGAGTGGACGTATGAACACGGTATGTTTCTGAATGCGGGGTTTGAATTGTGGCAGCGAACGAATAACACCAGGTACCTCACCTACATGAAGGAGTGGTTGGATCTTTTTCTTACCGAAGAGGGAAGGATAAAAGACTCGGAGTATAATGCCGATGAATACCGCCTTGATGATATCCTTCCCGGCCGGCTGTGCATTTACCTGTTTGAAGAGACCGGGGATCAACGATACAAGACAGCAGCAGATCAGTTGATCGATCACCTGAAGCACCAACCCAGGACCAGCGAGGGCGGATATTGGCACAAACAAATTTATCCATACCAAATGTGGCTGGATGGCATCTACATGGCGGACATTTTTTCCATGCAGTATGCCCAAGCATTCCATGAACCGGAATGGTTTGATGAGGCTGTGAAACAAGTAAAGCTTATTTCCACACACGCAAAGGATTCAGTAACCGGATTGATGTATCACGGTTGGGACGAATCCAAAAATCCGGTCTGGGCTAACCCGGTCACCGGTGCATCGCCGGCATTCTGGGGCAGAGCAATTGGGTGGTACTTTATGGCGCTGGTTGACTGCCTGGACTACCTGCCGGAAGATCATGCCGACAGGGCAGAACTTGTTCGGATCTTTCGGGATCTCGCGCTCAGCGTGGCAGGATATCAGGATAAGGAATCGAAACTGTGGTTTCAGGTGATCGATAAGGGGGATCATCCTGGAAACTGGGTGGAAACCTCCTGCTCGGCGATGTTCACCTACGGATTCGCAAAAGGATACAACAAAGGCTTGTTGGACGAATCCTTCCACCAACGCGCAAGGGAAGCATTCGAAGCATTGATCAGGGACTATACCTGGTATGACGACAATGGCAACCTGTACCTGGATCAAACGGTGAAGGTTGGCACGCTAAACCTGAAAGTTTCGCGGGGTGATTTTGATTACTATATTGGAGGCGAAAGAAGGATCAATG
>DATBVZ010000651.1:0-5607 GCA_036515095.1 Cyclobacteriaceae bacterium
TTCTCCATCTTCTTCACCTTACATCACTCCAGAAGGTTATCAACGGCTGGAAAGTGAGTTGCAAGCACTCTGGGATCGCCGCAAGGACGTAACCAAAGCATTGACTGCCGCTGCCGCAGAAGGCGATCGATCTGAAAATGCAGAATACATCTACCGCAAAAAAGAACTGGGCGGGATAGACCGGCGTATCCGCTACCTGCAAACCAGAATGCCAAAATTAAAAATAGTTTCTGAAGTGGGAGACAAAAACCGGATTTTTTTCGGTGCCATCGTTACTGTTGAAAATGAAGAAGGTGAAGAAAATACTTACCGTATTGTCGGTGCAGATGAAATCAATGCGGATAAAAATTACATCAGTATTGATTCACCGATGAGTAAAGCATTACTGGGAAAAACACTGGATGATGAAGTTATTGTGAAAACTGAAGGAAAGGCAAATCAATATTTTGTTACAATGATTGAATATACATAATATTCAAAATCAATCGACACTGACCCTGACCTATCCCCACGAATAAAAATAAAAAGTCGATCTAAAACAACCAGTTATAAAGATTCTATTATGAACAGATGAACCTGCATGATGATTTTCGATCGGATCCGGTGACGAAACCATTCATTACGAGGTCACCACCATGCAGGCACCAACAGTGTTACATAAATTATTGATGAATACCTGTGCCATGATGCATAAAACCCGGCGGGAATCGCTGGCGGCGAATGTGCTGGGGGCGCTCACTGGACGGCGGCTGACGGTGACGGACATAGGCCGGTCGATACGCAGCGGCACCAGTCATAAACACAATATCAAACGCGCCGACCGGCTGCTGTCCAATGCGCATCTTCAGCAAGAAAGTATCGGGGTATGCCGGTCGCTCTGTCAGTGGTTGATTGGCGCCCAAACCCGCCCGGTCATCGTCATTGATTGGTCGGACATGGACGCATACAAACAGCATTTTGTCTTACGGGCCGCCCTCGTGGCGAAAGGCCGGGCCCTGACGTTGTATGAAGAAGTGCATACGCTAGCAACGAAAGAGAAGCTCGTGACCCATCGGCAGTTTCTGGTGCAACTGAAGTCTTTATTGCCTGACCATTGCCGTCCCATACTGGTCACGGATGCGGGTTTTAGAACGACGTGGTTTCAACTCGTGGCGGCGTTGGGTTGGGACTGGGTGGGGCGGGTGCGGAACCGGCATTATGTCCGGTGGTTGAGCGGTGGCCGTTGGTTCGATGCCAGGCGCTGTAATGCATGGGCCTCATCCCGTCCGCAACATCTGGGGGCAGCGGTATTAACCGTGCGCAATCAACTGCGCTGTCAGTTGGTGATTTTTCAAGGCCGGTTGCAAGGCCGCAAACACAAGAACCGCCTGGGGGAGATTGCATCCAATGCTTACAGCCGGAAGAAAGCTGAATCACAACGTGAGCCATGGTTGTTAACCACTTCTTTACCGCCATCCTCCACGCTGGCAAAACAAGCCGTCAAACTCTATCAATGCCGCATGCAGGTGGAGGAAGGCTTCCGGGACATCAAAAGTCATCGTTTTGGTCTCGGTCTGAACTATCACCGCACACAGTCTGCAGTACGCTTGCAGATGTTATTGCTCATTGCGAATCTGGCCTGCATCGTATTGTGGTTAATTGGATTAGCCATGGTTCACCGTGGCCAGCATTATCAATTTCAGGCCAACAGTGTTCGTCACAAACGCGTGTTATCTCTGCTGTTTATTGGATTACATATGATGCATGACACCCGAATACAATTAACTCATGATGATTTGAATATGGCCTGGTTGCAATTGATTGATTTGTTGCATGAACAGCAGGGGCAATCATGATGTTTCGTGGGGATCGCTCAGACACTGACCCTATTGATTCGCCCGTCACCACAATGCCCTTGGCGTGATTGGCGCGATAGCCCGCATGTGGCCCACCCGCCAGTTTGGTCATGGTCTCGACTAATTGCTCGGTGACTGGTTTACTGGTTTCTTCTGCAACAACGGTTGAAATGTTGAGTGATAACAGGGTGAGAAAAATTGATTTAACGATAGTTTGCATGAAGTTTCCTTTCAATAGCCAAGTGGATGTAGTTTCTCAAAAAATGTGTTCTGTTTCTAATTATTCTCATCTCTGCAAATTTGCGGTAAAAACTTACTCTCGATATTTTCGCCAGTACATTTCCAGTTTATAGTTTCGTTTTCAATTGACGGCTGAATAATAATGTATTTTTGGTCACCATTATCATTTTGTCCCACATTTATTCCGATAACACCATTCTCATAAATTCCAATTTCATAATACCCTTCAGGATCTTTCAACGTTTCACTTTCATAACCCATATCAGTCAGGGTGGATGGCCATGACTGATTGTCAGTTACATATTGAGAAATTTTTATCTTAATTGAAGCAGCTTCTGCTAATGACTGTGCATAACGGGCACGTGTCGTATAATCTTGATAAGAAGGAATTGCTACTGCCGCCAAAATTCCAATAATCGCGATAAACATCATCAGCGATATAATGCCACCACCTGAGCCTCCAAGTCGTGGTATGAAAATTGAAAATACCCAAGCAAGCAGATGTCGGCGAGGGTGTGTTATTTCTTTGCCCTGTTTCAAAGCCAATACCGTTGCCATGCGCTTTGTTAACCAAGGATAATCGTTAATCAACTCATTAAACGACATCCAAAAGCCTGAAGTTTGCTTAATCTGATCCAGATAGGCTTCTCTGTTAAGAGTTTTCCAACGTGTATCTCCGGCAGCAATAGCTGCTAACGCTGCACAAAGATCTTCTTCATTCTCACAGCAAAGAGTTCCGTAACGATCACAAGTATATTCTTCAGCACGCCGTAATGCCGGACCCAAAATTGGCAATATGGTTGCTGGCCCGATAAACCAACCCCATAAGAGATGTTTGCGATGGATATGACCCAATTCATGGCCTATATAAAAATCGACTGCTCCAGGCTTGTCTACCAATGCATCAAGCACATCAGTAAACAATACGACAAAATGGCACCCAAGAAATCTTGTTGCAAGCGCATTAAAAAAATCTGTGCGTAACAAATAAGCCTCGGGTATTTCTTTCTGCCCAATTTTTTCGCAACATTTAATCAAACGCTTATGTAAATCCGGGTACTGTTCTTCTGTAATCTTTACTCCTGTACCTTTTAGATAAGAAATAAAAGCCGAATGAATAAAAAGAAAAAATATATATCCAATTAATAAATAAACTAATAAAGTTCCAAATGTAACGACCAGCAACAATATCCAAAATAGCGAGGCAATTATTGCTGTTATGACAAAAAGCGATTTTTCATGTTTATATACAAGCTCCATCTTTATCTCCTTAAATTAACCGGGGACAAACCACGTACACTAAGAATTTATCATCACCTGATTCCGACCTCTTTAGTTAGTTCATATTTCTCAAACCGTATCCCAATTCTTTTCCCGGGCGGAAACAGCTTTGTTTGATCACCAGTCAGGCAGAAGAACAATTTACCCGGCTTTTTCGTATGTTCAAGTGGTGGTGCCATCAATGTTCCTGACACGGAAAACTCAAGCTCACGGTATGTTTCGTTGAGCTTCTCTCTAAAGACAGCTAGCCATTGACCGTTCTTAGAACGCTTTTTATCAGAGGCATGAAGATAACCGCCGAGTTGTTCACCTAGCTTCTGGAGCTTACTTGTAACGGGCGTATAGAAAGCATCACTAATTACACTGTTTGTCTCGGGATCAAACACCACAAGACGGATAACCTTCTCTCGGGCCTTGAACACCGCCTCTACTTGTTTTGCGAGCTTTGATATCTGCCAACCTTTTCTTTTTTTCTTTGTTGTCTCTGCCTGTGCGTCAAAGTACTCCTTTAACCGGGCCTCGATTCCACAACGGAGTTCCAACGCCGTATAAAACAATGCCTCTGGATTCGCCTCGACCAACCGATCGCGGGCACGGCCTAGATAGTCCTTCGCTTCACATTTGTATTCCATATTAGTTGCCAACTGATATTTGGCGCGGTCCGAACTTTAAGGGCTCAAAGCCTTTTTCACTTCGGCCAAGGATCTTTCCCCCTGCGGGTGCTGGTCCACCTGACGGACCGGGCTTCGTCTTTTCCAGCACACTCATGGCCGTGGCGATGAAGCCTGCAACGTCACTGGTGTTGGAGGGAA
Source organism: Cyclobacteriaceae bacterium (assembly GCA_036515095.1). GTDB lineage: Bacteria > Bacteroidota > Bacteroidia > Cytophagales > Cyclobacteriaceae > ZC4RG29. The sequence goes on from DATBVZ010000651.1 coordinate 4,169, forward strand.
TGATGAGGGTGTTGCTGGTTTTGGCGAGTTGCGCAAAGGCTTCAATGTATTGTTGTGCAACTTTCAGGTTCGCTGCTTCCATGCCGCCCTTGTCGCCGATCGCCGCAGCCACGGCACGCACACCGGCAGCGGTAGCATCCGCAATCAATGTGATTGCTATCGCCTGACCCTGGGCTTTGTTGATTTCCGCCTGCTTTTCACCTTCTGAGTTCAACACTGCGGCCTGCTTCTGGCCATCCGCCAGGTTGATTTCTTCCTGACGTTGACCTTCGGACTTGGCAATCAATGCGCGCTTTTCACGTTCGGCAGTAATTTGCGCCTGCATGGATTTCAGAATGGCTTCTGGTGGTGTGAGGCTCTTGATCTCGTAGCGCAGCACCTTGATGCCCCAGTTGCGACCTGCCTCGTCGAGCGACGCGACGATATGTCGGTTGATCTCGTCGCGCGACTCGAAGGTCTTGTCGAGTTCCATCTTGCCGATCACGCTGCGCAGGGTGGTTTGTGCCAGTTGTGTGATCGCCATGATGTAATTCTCACTGCCGTAGGAGGCCAGTTGCGGATCGGTCACCTGATAGTAGATGATACCGTCCACTGCCAGTTGGGTGTTGTCCCGGGTAATACAGACCTGCTCCGGCACATCCAGCGGCACCTCTTTTAATGAATGTTCATAGGCGACGCGATCGAGGAACGGGATGATCAGGTTCAGGCCCGGTTCCAGGACAGCGTGGAAACGGCCAAACCTTTCAACCACCCAGACGCTCTGCTGCGGCACGATACGCACACCTTCCATAACGAAGATAACCATGACGGCGAGGAGAAAGATCCAGACGGCGTAGGCCTGAGTCTGTGGAATTGACCATGCAATAATCGACACTATCACTGCCGCTATCAGTTTGAAGAACATGTTGAGTCTCACTCTTGGTTTGATTATTTGTCCGGTCGGCTTTTTGAAACCGTCAGTGTATTGCCGTTGGCAGTGAGGATATAGAGTGTGCTGCCGGCTTTGACATCTTCATCACTCTCAAGCATGGCTTCCCATTGAGCGCCGCGATAGCGCACCGTTGCCATGCGACCCGGTTGATTCAGCCAGGATTCGAATATCACCGGCTGGGCGTAATCCATGGAGCGCATCTGTTGTTGCGAATTTTTGACACGATAAAGATGCACCAGCCAGGAACCGGCGGCTGCGACAACAGTCGCCGTGATCGCCTGGACAGGAAATGACATTCCGAAGTAAGCCACGGCTGCCGCGCCAAAGGCAGAGATGCCCAGCACCAGCAGATAGAAAGTACCGGACAGCAGTTCCACGATCACCAGACAAAAACCAATCAACACCCAGGCCAGATAGTTTTCCATATGCGAATTCCCTTTAATGTACAAAAATTATTTTATGAACCGTAAGCTGAATGGATACCGGTAACGTACGCCTTCATTGGCCT
>DATBVZ010000652.1:0-11672 GCA_036515095.1 Cyclobacteriaceae bacterium
ATCCGGGGTTCATAAAAGTTCGCAATCAGATTATATCATACCTCATGGACACCAGCAGTATGAACCGTACGAATGATGGACCCCGCTATACGCTTCCGGCCTTGTCGCCCCTGATGCAGGGAACAACAAAGAAAAAAAGGGGGATCTGGAAAATCAGGGAAAACTACAAAACAAGAGGTCCGCAATGATGAACGAAATGCCAACGATGCCGTCCGCCACCAAAGGAACGCTTGCGGAAAGTCAGGTGAGCCTCGACATCATGAACCTTGCAAAGAAATATCCGTCGCCCGATGGTGAATACATTGTGCTTGAAGATCTCAACCTTCAGGTGATGAAGGAAGAGTTTGTTTCAATAATCGGCCATTCAGGGTGCGGTAAGTCTACGTTGCTGACCATGATCGCAGGCCTCAATGAGATTTCCGGCGGAGCGATCCTTTTGGATGGAAAACCAGTGACCGGCCCGGGTCCGGACAGGGGCATGGTATTCCAGTCGCCCAGCCTCCTTCCCTGGATGACCGCCGTCGAAAATGTCCTGCTTGGAGTCAGTCAGGTATTTCCCCACGGTACCGGGAAGGAAAGACTCGATATCTGCAAGTATTACCTGGATATAGTCGGGTTAGGCGATTCGTTCCACAAAAAGGCCGCTGCACTCTCACAGGGCATGCAGCAACGTGTCGGTATTGCAAGGGCATTTGCCCTGAAACCAAAAGTGCTCCTGCTGGATGAACCGTTTGGCATGCTGGACTCCATTACAAGATCGGAATTGCAGCATGTGCTGCTTGAGATCTGGAACCGGGAAAAGATTACCGCGGTCATGATCACACACGATGTTGATGAATCTGTCTTCCTTGCCGACCGGGTTATCATGATGACTTCAGGTCCCGGGGCGAAGATAGGCGATGTCCTCACCATCCCTTTCCAAAGACCGCGGATCCGCAGCGAGGTAATTCAGCATCCGGACTATTATCACTACAGAGGGCATCTGATAAACTTCCTCGAAGAATAGTAGGCAGGAGAGACCAGGGATCATCGTGTCAGGTACCAATAACAGGAAGGCTACACCAGGGACAGAACCGTGAAGAATAAAATTGACACCAGCTATAAATCAACCTGCTCGTATTGCGGAGTGGGATGCGGCATCATCGTCAGGAAGGACAGGAAGGGAAAGATTACAGTCGAGGGAGACAAGGATCACCCGGCAAACCGGGGGATGCTATGCTCCAAGGGAATTAACCTTCACTACGCCATGCAGGATCATTCCGATCGGCTGTTGTATCCGGAAATGCGATGGAGCCGCAATCACCCTTATCAACGTGTAAGCTGGACGGAGGCAATGAAGCGGGCAGCGGCAGTGTTCAGGTCCGTCATAGACAATAACGGACCCGACTCCGTCGGCTTTTATGTGTCCGGCCAATGCCTTACAGAAGAATATTACGTAGCCAACAAGCTGGTAAAGGGCTTCCTTGGGACAAACAACATCGACACGAATTCAAGGTTGTGCATGAGCAGCGCCGTGGCTGGCTATAGTAAAATGCTGGGAGAAGACACTGTTCCTGTTTCTTACGATGATATCGAGCTCGCTGACTGTTTCCTGATAGCAGGTGCAAATCCCGCATGGTGTCATCCTATCTTGTTCCGCCGGATCGAACAGCACAAACAGAGCAACCCGGGTGTCAGGGTGATCATCGTTGATCCCCGCAAGACACAAAGCACTTCCGGTGCGGATCTCCATCTGCAGATCACACCCGGAACGGATGTTTTTTTGTACAACGCTATAGCCCGGGTGCTGATCGAGGACGGGGAGGTCGACTATCGCTTTATTGCGAATAGTACGGAAGGCTTTGAGCGTTACCGCGACGCTGTTCTGCGGTATTCCGTGGAAGAGGCTGCAGCTCTGTGTGATGTGGAGGTAAGTGATATCAGGCTTGCAGCTTCTTACATTACCGCCGCCAAAGGATTTCTTACCCTGTGGGCCATGGGGCTCAACCAGAGTGTAATTGGCGTGAACAAGAATCTGGCGTTGATCAGCCTCAACCTCCTTACCGGGCACATCGGCAAACCCGGCTCCGGTCCATTTTCTCTCACCGGACAACCAAATGCCATGGGGGGACGTGAAGTGGGAGGGCTTTCCACCATATTGGCGGCCCACCGTTCCTTGTCCAATGCAGATCACCGGAATGAAGTAGCGAAATTCTGGGGAGTAAAGTCGGTTTCACCCAAACCCGGGTTCACGGCGACGGAGATGATCGAGGCTATGGAACGTGGAGATCTCAAGGCGGTATGGATTGTCTGCACAAATCCCCTCGTGAGTCTTCCCGATCTGAACCGCGCAGAAAAGGCATTCAAAAAAGCACGGTTTGTGGTCGTGCAGGATATTTCCAAAAGGTCGGATACACTGGCATTCGCCGACCTGATCCTGCCCGCGTCGGGACACCTGGAGAAAGAGGGAACCATGACAAACTCCGAACGCAGGATCAGTTACCTGAGCAAAGTCATTGATCCGCCAGGTGAAGCGTTGCCCGACGCGGAGATCCTATGCATGTTTGCCCGTGAAATGGGATTTTCCGGATTTGATTATGCCTCCGCGGCTGAGATTTATGCGGAGCATTGCGAATTGACCCGGGGGACAACCATTGATATCAGCGGACTGACACACCACCGCCTCAGGAGTGAGGGTACCATTCAATGGCCGGTTCCCGGAGTAAATCATCCCGGAACAAAACGGCTCTTCCTGGATCACAAGTTCTATACACCGTCGGGTAAGGCACACTTTCCCGCTCTACCTGACCCGGAAAATACTTCCGAACCGGTTACTCCCGATTTTCCCTTGATCCTGACGACGGGGCGTATCAGGGATCAGTGGCATACGATGACTAAGACGGGGAAGGTCAACAAATTGAAGCAACACATTGACCGGCCTTACCTTGAAATACACCCGGACGATGCGGGGGCACGAAATATCCTTGAAGGAGACATTGTTAATGTCGAAAACGCGCGTGGCCGTGTCCGCGTAAGCGCCAGACTCACCGGAGATATTAAGAAAGGTGTCGTATTTCTTCCTATGCACTGGGGGCGGACCATGGTCTCGGATCTGGGTCGGGCGAACAACCTTACTTCCGGTAACGTTGATCCCCAGTCGAAGGAACCTGACTTCAAATTTTCTGCGGTTGAAGTTCATAAGTACCATCGGGCACCGGAAAAGATCGTGGTCGTTGGCGCCGGTGCCGCATCGTACCGTTTCCTGGTCAGCCATCGGTCAATCAATAAGACAGACGAGATCCACGTGTTCTCCAAGGAAAAGGATCCCTTCTATGACCGGGTCTTGCTGCCCGAATATGTGAATCAAATCCTGCCCTGGGAAAAACTCCAGAAACTGAGGGCTGATGAGTTCGAATCACTGGACATTACCCTGCATACGGATAACGAAATCATGAGCATCAACCGGCACCGGAAGATTGTGGTAGACCGAAGAGGACAGCAGCATCGTTACGACAAACTGATCCTCGCCACAGGCAGTCGCGCAAGTATACCCAAGGAGGCGCCTATGAATCTACCGGGAGTGTTTACCATGCGTACGCGTCACGACGCCGATGAGCTAAAGAAGTTTGTGAGGCCGGACGGTGACATACTGGTAATTGGAGGCGGGTTGCTTGGACTTGAACTGGCTGCGGCCTTGCGTGAACGTAATGTCAACGTTTCGATCGTGCACCTGGGCAGCCGGCTGATGGAACGCCAGATCGATGCGCTGGCGGGTCAGCTATTGCTGGACTTTGTGGAAGAAAAGGAAATCCGCGTGTTTCTGAATGACGAGGTGCAGAACATCGGGTTGGCAGAAACGCGCGGGATGCTTAGGGCGGACTTGAAGAGTGGCAAGCAATTGACATCGGATGCCGTTATCTATGCCATAGGTACGCGCCCTAACGTGGAGTTTGCGCTGGACTGCGGACTGGAGATGGGCAGAGGCATAATCGTTAATGACTACATGCAAACGAACGATCCGGAAATATTTGCGATGGGAGAAATAGCAGAACACAATGGTAAATTATACGGCATTACCGCCGCCGCCGAAAAACAAGCCGACATTGTTGCCAACTACCTCAATGGTGATGTGTTAAGCCTCTTTGAGGGCTCTGTTTTCATGAACATCCTCAAATTTTCCGATCTGGATCTGTGTTCCATAGGTATGCCTGAAATTCCGGCAGGCGGAGAAGGATATGATGAGATCCTGTTTATTGATCAGTCCATGCGCTATTACAAGAAATGCATTGTGAAGGATGACAGACTGGTTGGTGCAATTTTGATCGGTGATAAGTCTGAGTTTGCCGAATTCAAAACGCTGATTGAAAGCAGAATTGAGCTTTCTGAAAAGCGAATGAAGTTACTTCGGTCGGGTAAGAATTCGGAACCCGTCGCCGGAAAAATAATATGTTCCTGCAACCAGGTCGGGGAAGGTAACCTCGTCAGGCTCATCGAAGGAGGGTGCACCAGCCTGAATGAACTTTGCCAGTCGTCTGGCGCCGGTTTTGGCTGCGGAAGCTGTAAACCCGAAGTGAACAGAATTTTGAGAACGTGCGCGGTCAGTACATAGGCAACAGGGATTGACGGTGAAGTTTGTGTACTGTGGAGGAAATTTTCAATTTTGAACATCAGCATCTTGGGGATGGAAACCAGAAAAAGTGATTTGATCAGGGCCTTCGTCAGGGGTGGTATATTGTCGCCTGCCGATATGCTTAAGATCATCGGGATATCCAGGAAGTTGGGTAACCGGTACATCCTTTTTGGCTCGCGACAGGATATCATGTTCCCTTCCAATGGCGCGGATGAACGTACCCTGGCAGATGCATTCAGGGCAATCGGAATTGACTACGAGGTGGGCAGCGACCAGTCGGAATATCAGAATATCGTCAGTTCGTACGCCGCTGTCCACGTTACCGAAACGACTAGCTGGGTGAAGGAAGACACCTATCATTTTGTTATCGATAATTTTGACTTCCGGCCGAAGCTGAAGATCAATATCGTTGATCCGGTGCAAAGCATTGTGCCGCTGTTCACCGGCGAATTGAATTTCATTGCGTCCCGTGAAGAAAATTACTGGTACCTTTATGTACGCAGCGGCAACACGGTAGAATGCTGGCCGAAGCTGATTTTTACCCAGGACATAGCCAAAGTATCCCGGGTGCTCGAGGAATTGATCCTTAGCTTCTCCGCTGTTACCGTGGACGAACTGTTTGTCATCACACAAAGCAGGAAACGGATAAGCTACCGGCCGTTGCAGGAAGTGCTGAGGTTTTCGGATAGCATTCTTCCGTATTATGAGGGGCTCAACGCCATGCTCAATAACCTTTATTGGTTAGGTTTATACTGGCGAAACAATCGGTATGACACGGATTTCATGAGCGCAGCCTGCCGCTTGTGTCAGGATACCAATATTGCGAAAGTCAATATCATACCCTGGAAGGCATTTGTAATTAAAGGAATCAAATCTTCCGACAGGATCAGGTGGGAAAAGCTTATGGGAAAATTCGGGATCAACGAACGTCACTCCTCGCTGGAGCTCAACTGGCACCTGCCGGTAATTGACAATGAAGCCCTTGAATTAAAGCGTTTCCTGGTCAGGGAACTGGATCAGCAGGATATCAGCACACATGGTCTTACGTTTACGATCAAGACGAACCGCGACATGTTCTTCTTCACATCCATAGTCATCGAGAAGAATAAGACCATTGAAAATACCGAGCGGTACAACATTCGCTATGCGAAAAATTTTAATCCGAACGAGATCCTATACCAGGTATACGCTCAGAATGTCCGCAAGGAAGTAATTCCTGCGCTTCTGATCGAACTGAGCAAACTCTACTTCAGGCAATTGAATCCCGAACGTGAACCTGCGTTATCGGGCGGAAAACTTGTTGCTGAGAACGGTGTTTCCTCCAGCTACCAGTGCAGCAACTGCCTTACGGTATACGACAAGAAATACGGCGATCCCTTTGCTGAAATCCCGCCGGGTGTTGCATTCGAGGAACTGCCGGAGACCTATACCTGCCATGTGTGCGACAGTCCGAAGAAGGACTTCCAGCCGGTTAAGCGCTAGTCTTCTGCCAGGAGGGCAATTGCCGTGATTTGACGAGTACCTGCAGGGTGGATCTGGAAAACTGTTCCAGCAGAATGCCATCGAGCTTGCGATACCGTTCAAAACTGGAACGATCATAATTCTTGACCGTTATCAGTGTTAACGCTGCGTTGTAATACACTTGAAAATTTGAGCGCAGTCGCTGGATGAGGCCCGTGATCTTACTCTCGCGGAAATCGATACAAAAAGAGAATGAGATTGCTGAATTCTGCATGACATTTATCCGGATATCAAGGGCCGACAACGAATCGAATATCATACTCAGCTGGCGTTCATCAATGAAGGTGTAGTCGGTCACTTTGCACGAGACCAGACACTGATTGTCTTTGAAAACCACCAGCGGCGGAAGGTGGCGAATTTTGCACTCATGGATTACCGTGCCGGGCAAAGTAGGATCGTCAAAACTTCTGACGAGCAGCGGTATCCTTCGGTTCGCCAGGGGCTTAATGGTCTTCGGATGGATAACCGAAGCGCCATAATAAGTCATCTCGGCTGCTTCCTGGTAAGGGAGTTCGGCAAAGACAATGGGATCCGGGAGCCGTTTGGGATCGGCACTCATGACACCGGGTACGTCCTTCCAGATGGTTACCGATTCGGCGTTCAGCAACGAGGCGAATATGGCTGCCGAAAAATCCGACCCTTCCCGCCCCAGGGTTGTTGTGAGGCCGGATCGCGCTCGCCCGATGAATCCCTGGGTCAGTACGATCGTTTTGTCCAGTACCTGGTCAAGTTTGCCGATCCTGCTGCCGGTCAGTTTCCAGTCGACCTTTCCTTCTCGAAAGCTATCATCGGTTGTGATGTAGTCCCTGGCGTCAATCCACGTAACCGGTATATCGCTCAGCAACAGGTAATGTTGAACGATGGTGGAAGAGATCAATTCGCCAAAGGAAATCAACTGATCGTATGCGGCATCGTAAGGATGGGGTTGGTGGAGTGTTTGTCCGGCCTGGATGAAGAGCCGGTCAACAGCGCCAAAGACCGGATGGTCCAGCGTGAAGAGTTCCCGCATGACGTTCACGTGATACTCTTTTAGCCGGAACATACCGTCACCATCCTTTTTCGTTTGCGAATATTCTTTCAGTATGCTTTCCAGGGCGTTGGTGGTTTTACCCATTGCGGAAACCACAACAAGCAGGGGACCGTTGTTGTGCTCTTTGATGATCTTCACCATATTGCGAATTGACGGTGCGTCTTTGAGCGAGGCACCTCCAAATTTAAATACCTTCATGCCTGACGAAGAATAATTTGCCGGCCAGTTTACGACCGGATTTAGTATACTCGCACCAAAGATCAACCGTTCGACGCAATTCAACAAATATGGAAGAATCCAGAATCGCTTTACCCATCGGCACTGCCCTGGATCGGTTTATTAAGAACAATCAGGGGCAGTTTCAGTATGCCAGTGGAGAACTTTCACAATTGCTCAGGGACCTGGCACTGGCATCCAAAGTTGTGAATCGTGAGGTAAACAAGGCCGGCCTTATCGATCTTATGGGTCCTATGGGATCGTTGAACACGACAGGAGAGCAGCAGCAAAAGCTGGATGTACTGGCCAACATCCGGTTTTCGCGGGCACTTATGAAAGGGGGTGAAGCCTGCGCCATTATTTCCGAAGAGACTGAATCGTTCACCGACCTTTCCAATGACGGAAAATATGTTATTGCCATCGACCCGCTTGATGGTTCTTCCAATATCGACGTCAATGTTTCTATAGGCACCATCTTTTCGATATACAGAAGAAAAACCCGGGCCGGTACCGCCATTCAGGACGACGATATTCTTCAAATGGGACAGGAGCAGGTAGCGGCCGGATACATACTTTATGGCTCTTCCACGATGCTGGTTTATACTACGGGCCACGGTGTTAACGGCTTTACATTTGAGCCGACCCTGGGGGAGTACGTTTTGTCTCACCCCAACATGACCATTCCGGCGGACGGGAGAACGTATTCCATCAACGAGGGATTGTCAAACTCTTTTTCTGACGGCGTGAGAAAGTATGTACAGTTCTGCAAAGACAACAATTATTCGGCGAGGTATATCGGATCCCTGGTGGCTGACTTTCATCGTAACCTGTTAAAGGGCGGGATTTATATTTATCCTTCGACCACAAAAGACCCCAACGGCAAGCTCCGATTGATGTACGAGTGCAATGCGCTTGCCTTCCTGGCCGAGCAGGCTGGCGGTAAAGCCACAGACGGTGGGAATCGGATCCTGACCATACAGCCGAAAACCCTTCACCAGCGAACGCCTCTTTACATCGGTTCCGCAAATATGGTGGATCGGGCAGGTGATCCGACCTGAAATACCGATCATCGGTCCCTACCTGGTCAACGGGGAACAATCACTCCCCCTCCTTGTCCTTATCTTCTTTGGTGGTATCCTGAGACTGCTGCTTTTCTGCTTCTGTGAGAATCTCGGGTGCACTTTGGAGCAGGATCGAATACCATTTGACAAGTTTCCGGATATCGGATACATAGACGCGATCCTCGTCATAATCCGGCAGGACCGACTTGAGAAAGGATTTTAATTCGGCGGGATCGGAAGATGCATCCACACCCAGGTCATTTCCAAAGTCAGCGTGCATTTTCTTCAACACTACGGCAAGCGGAACGGTACCCTCGTTGTTAGTCGTGTAGATGGATATCTCGTGAAGAAGAGAAACACGGTGATGCGTGGTTGCCACTACCTTTGTTTTTTTGTCGTCGAGCGATTCCAGGATAATGGCAGCTTTTGCCGGGGCTACCACCTTGAATAAGCCGCCTTTGCCGGATATGCTTGCTATTTCTGATAATGTCATACTTTACATGCCGTTCGCGATCGCAAGCTACTCAATTTTTGTAAGCGAGTGCAGTTTCAATAACCTCAATGATTTCTTCTCTGCCGGTTTTTTTTGTGGCCGATGAAATGATCAAAGGGGGAAGTTCATCCCACATGTGTAACAACTTGTCTTCGATCGCTCTCCGGTTAAGGCTCAATTCACTTTTCGACAGTTTATCTGCTTTTGTCAACACCAGGCATACGGGAATACGCGAGTGTCCTGCCCATTGAATGAAGCTGGCATCAATGGCCTGAAGCGGGTGGCGGGCATCCAGGAGGATGAACAGGCAGTACAGGTTTTCCCGGGTAAGTAAATAGTGTTCAATCATTTTGCTCCATCCCTGTTTGAGGTCGCGGCTGGCGGACGCATAGCCATATCCGGGCAGGTCGACGAGGTACCATTGGTTGTTGATCAGGTAGTGATTAATCGTCTGTGTTTTTCCGGGGCGACCCGAAGTCTTGGCCAGGTCCTTTCGTTGCGTCAGCATGTTGATCAAGGATGACTTGCCAACATTGGAGCGCCCGATGAATGCAAATTCCGGTTTTGCGGGCGGAGGACACTTGCTTACACGGTCGTGACTGGATACAAAATCAGCCTGGTGGATTTCCATTACAGCGGGGTCAACTTATTAAAGTAAAGATTGAACCCGAAAATACTAAGAATGTAAGATTCCGCGACTTTAAGCATTTAAATTGTGCGGTCAAATCGTCAGTTTTTTCTATATTGGCACCTATTGTATTGTTTTTTGATATAATTTTATTGTTAAATTATTTTTCGCAATGCACAGTATCGTCAGAGTACTGATTTTTTTAGCGCTGTTTCTTGTAATCTTTTCGACATCGTTCAGCCAGGAGCAGGACCCTGAGCAAGCAAGGCAATATGTTGAAGTGGCGGAAGGCATGATAGAAGGGTCGATGGCCTACGATGACGTCAGGGATATTATGGTCCGTGCCGCCGACCTGGATACCACATTTCTGAGAGCGAATTTTGATGCGGGTGACCTTCATATGCGCACTATTGGAAGGGACCTCGCCGTGAAGTATTTCCTGAGGGTCTATCGCCAGGATCCCGACTACCGGTTTGACATCCAGTACTGGATCGGCAGGAGTTATCAAATGGGATTGAATTTTGACAAAGCCATCGAGTACTTCAACCTGTACAAGGAACGCCTGAGCGGCAAGTCCAATTACCAGGGCAGGGATAAGGTGGATCTTGCCGTTGTTGACCGCGCGATCTTTGAGTGCCGTAATGGCAAAGAGTTCGTAGCGAACCCCGGCGATTTTTCCATTGTGAACATTGGTCGCGAGATCAACTCGGAATACGAAGACTATGCACCTGTGCTCAACGCGGACGAAACTGAAATCATTTTTACATCGCGCCGGCGGGAAGACAACCTCAATGAAAACGTGTTTGAGGATAATAAACCTTTCGAAGACATCTTCACTTCGAAAAAGACAGCCGATAGCTGGGTGCGTGCGGCCAACATCGGGCCTGTCGTAAACACACCCTATCACAACTCGAACCTGGCACTATCCAAAGATGGGAACACGTTGTTCATCTATAACGATGACAATGGAGGGGATATATACTATTGCGAACGCGATGCTAACAGGGATTGGGGGCAGCCCGTTCCCCTTCCGGGGATCATCAATTCCAGTTTTAATGAAAAATCAATCTCGATTTCAACCGATGAGCGTACGCTGTATTTCGCCAGTGACCGGCCTGGAGGTTTCGGCGGAATTGATATTTACAGGGCAACCCTTGACAGCAGGGGGCAATGGTCGGATGTCAGGAATCTGGGGCCGAATATCAATACGGAATTTGATGAAGAAGGCCCGTTCATCGACCAGGACGATGTGACGCTGTATTTCAGCAGCAAGGGGCATAAAGGAATGGGAGGACATGATATCTTCAAAGCAGTGTTTGATCCGCAGTCCAGCGAATGGGGCGAGCCTGAAAACCTGGGTTATCCGATCAATACGCCCGACGATGACGTTTATTTTGTTTCTTCTGTCGATGGAAAACGTGCATACTATTCTTCGGTCAAAGAGGATGGAATGGGTTACACCGACATTTACATGATCACCATTCCTGAGGGACTAAAGAATATCGAACCGCTGGTCGCTTCGACAGATTCAGCGGATACCGGCAAAACCGACACGCCCGATACGCCCGTGGTCCGGACTCCTGAAGTCGTACCCCTGCACTTCGTCGTCACGGTTGTGGATGCGGAAACCCGTTCGCCGCTGGATGCCAGGGTTCGCTTACAGGGCCTTCGGGATAATGTTATCGTTCCTTCGGCGGGCAAAGGGGCCGGTGTTACGGACTTTACAGTCACCAGCCAGGCGCAGAAAGAATATCGCTTGTCGGTCGAGCTGGATGGCTACGTCTTTCAGAACCAGACACTGACCCTTCAGGGGGCAGGGACGGAAGAAAGGACCGTGAACCGGACCGTTTCGCTGCAGAAGCTGGCTGTCGGTGTAAGCGGTGTCCTGAGGAATATATACTTTGATTTCGACAAGTGGACGTTTAAGAACGAATCCTACAATGAATTGAATAAGCTGGAACGGATGATGAGGCAAAGTCAGGGAATACAGGTGGAAATATCAGGACACACTGATAACATCGGAACCGGCGCGTATAATACGTTCCTGTCGCGACGGCGGGCGGAGGCGGTAAAAGACTTCTTAACCGGTAAGGGTATCGATGCGCGCCGCGTCA
>DATBVZ010000653.1:0-2580 GCA_036515095.1 Cyclobacteriaceae bacterium
ATCTCACAGCAGCCTCGATTTCGTCGGCAGCGACCTCAGGCATCAGCACCATGCCCATATGGTCGCTCCACGCATAACCGCCTACCAGCACGAGGATGCCAAGCGCTGAACTGAGGGTGATGTACCGGTTCCGAAGGCAACGGTCAAGAAAAGGTTGATAGATGCGAGAGACAAATCGGTCAAATCCTTCTGCGATACGCCGTTGACCATTCTCCAGCCGTTGAACCACCTTGCCGGCTTTGCGCTTAGGCTTATGCGTTACATGCGAAGGCAAAATGTAGAGCGCTTCAAACAGCGAGACGGAGAGTACCACGATAACTACTACGGGCAACGGCCACCAGTATTTACCGGTTTCCCCCGGTATAAAAAGCAGAGGTACAAAAGCGAGTATTGTAGTGAGAATGCTGAAGACAACTGGCTTCGCGACATCGCGGGTTCCTAAAATCGCCGCGTCCATGTAATTGTGTCCATTCCGGCGGTACTCATAAATATTCTCACCGACCACGATGGCATCGTCCACCACAATTCCGAGTACGATGAGAAATCCAAACATGGAGATCATATTAATGCTGATGTCCACCACCGGTAGAAATATGATGGCGCCGATGAAAGAAATGACCATTCCCATCATGACCCAGAAAGCAAGACGGTATTCCAGGAAGAGGCCCAGGATGAGCATTACGATGACAATTGCCTGCAAGCTATTGTTGGTCAGTAATGCAAGGCGTTCCCGGAAATCTTCTGCCCTGTTGCTGTCAATGCGAACGTTTACGCCTGGTGGCAGGGAGGTTTCGAAGTCGGCGAGGATCTCCTTGACGAGCGCCTCGATTTCAAGGGGAGACTGTTTGCCAATACGGAATATTTCCAGGTCTATTGTGCTCTGTTGATTGAACTGTCCGTGGAAGCCGGACTCCTCAAAGCCGTCTGTTATTTCGGCGATATCGCCAAGTTTAATCGTGGCGCCGGATTCGGCGGAAATGATGTCGATATTGGCAAATTCTGCTGCCCACAGTTTCCGTTCTTCCAGCCTAAGCAATATTTCACCGGCCTGCGTTTCAATTGCGCCTGCGGGTACATCCTGGCTGGACTCCCGGATGATATCGGCTACCTGTCCGAGCGTCAGGTTGTATTCCCTTAGCCGGTGTTCGGGGATTTCAACGTGGGTTACAAAATCCGGGACATTTCCGATCTCCACCTGCGTGATCTGATCGTTGCTCAGCAGGATGTTGCGTAGTCTTTCCGCCAGCACGCGCAGGGTCCATACATCCACATCACCAAACAGTCCGATCTGCATGACATCAAGCACCTGGTCACGCAGCCGAACCTGGGGTTGCTCAATGTCATCGGGGAAGGTCTGTATGCGGCCTACTGCCTGGTCAATATCCTGCAACGCCTTCATCCGGCTTGTGCCGGGCACCAGCTCAATTAAGATTTCACCAGAACCTTCGTCTGCGCTTGACGTGATTTCCTTAATGCCCTGCAACCCGCTGATCGCTCCTTCGACCGGGAGCACAATACCCTGCTCGACTTCCGAGGGCGACGCACCGGGGTAGGTCACGGTCACTTCGACAAAATCGAGTTGGAATTGAGGGAACACCTCTTTCTGCATGTTATACATGGTCCAGATACCGCCACCGATGAGCACGATCATCAGCAGGTTGGCAATGATGCGGCTCCTGGCCATGAATGCGATACCTCCTTTGTGTGTATCTTTTGGTGAATTCGGATGATCCATTAATGTTGGTTTTTGAGGATACAATTAATGGGGTATTGGGATTCCTGATCTCAATCCTCCGTTTCGTTCTTTTGCGGCGCTTAAATCTCTTTCCCGTTCCAAAGTTCCTTCCTCCGCTGTTCGAAGTTCTGCTCCATCTACTACCGTGGAAAGGTCAGTGGTAACCACCTGGTCATTGTCCGCAAGTCCTTTCCGGATGTAGGCGTAATCAGGATCCTGGAATGCAATTTCCACCTTTCGAATACGGAGCTTATGTTGTTGCATTACCCATACCGTGCCCCCCTGACGGAGGTGGTCGCGGTTAAGGCGAACCACATCCTGTATCTCTCTTGCCTTGATATGCGTCTCAACAAAAGCGCCGATTATCAATGGAGGCAATGAGTCCATGCCCGGATTGCGTGCCAGCGGATCAGGAATTGAAATCAACACCCGTGCCAGCCTCGTTTGCGCATCGAGCGCTCCCACCAGGCGAAAAAGTCTACCCTCGCGATAGTGACCCGCCGGCCAGGTCTTACTGAATATCTTCACTTCGGATCCCGTTCGCGATGCGCCGTCAGAAAAGGTAAGCCAGTTCACTTTTCCGGTCGGAACATTGGCTACCACCCAATACTCTTCAATTCCCACTATGCGTCCGATCTCCGCGCCCTGCGCGAGCTGAGCGCCGATGTTTGTATTGCGGCTGATGATGTGCGCGTCAAAAGGTGACCGGATTGTAGTTCGTTGCAGGTTCAACTGCGCCTGGTTGACAGCAGCCTCCGCGGCTTCCACAGTGGCCCGCGCGGATTCAAGCTGAGGTTCGCGTAGCACCAGCGCGCGATTCTCCGGTGACAATTCCTGTCCGATCA
>DATBVZ010000654.1:0-3574 GCA_036515095.1 Cyclobacteriaceae bacterium
ATCTCACGCTGGATCCGCGTCAGGCGGTGGAGACCATAACCACCTATATCGTACAGGTAAGCCTGGGCGATGTACAGCACGGGTCGCTTGAATACCAGACAATCTTTGCGGCCGGCATTACTCTATTCTTATTCACATTTACACTTAATCACATCAGCTACCGCCTGAAAAAGAGATACCAGGAACAATATGAATAGCCTTCGCACCAACCGGATTATCGATCAGGGATTCAAATACCTGGGGATCTTTGCCACCTTCTTCGGATTGGTGATACTTGCTGTTTTTATTTTCAATATTCTGTGGGATGGATTGGATCGTATTGACTGGGACTTTCTTACGGGGCTTCCTTCGCGAAGTGCCTCCCGGGCAGGAATACTTACCGCATGGTCAGGTACGGCATGGGTCCTGGGCCTGACCGCATTAATTGCCATACCACTCGGCGTGGCCGCCGGCATATATTTGCAGGAGTATGGCCGAAAGAACAGGCTGGCAACCATCGTTGAGATCAACATCGCAAATCTTGCAGGAGTACCTTCAATCATTTATGGATTGCTTGGCCTGGAAATATTCGTCAGGGTGATGCGCATGGGCAGCAGCCTCCTGGCCGGCGCTTGTACGTTGTCCTTATTAATCCTGCCGGTAATCATAGTAGCCACGCGCGAAGCATTGAAGGCAGTGCCCAATTCATTGCGCGAAGCCTCCTACGGTATGGGAGCTACCAAATGGCAAACCATATGGTACCAGGTCTTATCGGCGGCATCCGGGGGAATACTCACCGGCGTTATACTGGCTTTGTCCAGAGCAATAGGTGAAACTGCCCCGTTGATTGTTATCGGGGCCCTGGCGTACGTACCGTTCGTTCCAAAAACACCCATGGATGAGTTCACCGTCCTGCCGATGCAAATATTCAATTGGGTATCGCGTCCGCAACATGAGTTCCTGGTGAACGGTGCCGCTGCAATTATTATCTTGCTGGCCATTACATTTTGTATGAACGGATTTGCGGTCTATCTGCGAAACCGGTGGCAAAAGAGAATCAACTGGTAAACCGGCATGAAACAGATCGTGGCAGAGGATGTAAATGCATACTACGGTGAAAATCATGTATTGAAGAACATAAACCTGACCATCAGGCAAAATACGGTAACCGCGCTTATTGGCCCCTCGGGATGCGGAAAGTCGACATTCCTTCGCACACTCAACCGAATGAATGATTACATCGATTCCTTTCGTCTGAAAGGAAAGATCGAAATTGACGGCAAAGACATCTATGCTAAAAAAGTTAAGGTGGAGGAGCTTCGGCAGAAGGTGGGAATAGTATTTCAGAAGCCCAATCCGTTTCCGAAATCCATATTCGAGAATGTAGCATACGGATTGAAGATCCAGGGAACGAAAGACAAGAAATTTATTAACGAACGGGTAGAGAGAAGCCTCCGGCAGGCAGCGCTTTGGGCCGAAGTGAAAGACATTCTGGATAAATCCGCACTATCCCTCTCGGGTGGCCAGCAACAGCGCCTTTGCATTGCCAGGACTCTTGCCGTGAAACCGTCTATCATTCTGATGGACGAGCCCGCGTCAGCACTGGATCCCCTCTCCTCCGCCAAAATCGAAGAGTTGATTGGCGAGTTGAAGGAAAAATACACGATCGTTATTGTGACCCACAACATGCAACAGGCTGCACGCGTAAGTGACCGCACGGCGTTCTTTTATGTGGGCGAACTGGTAGAGTACAACAAGACCTCCGAACTGTTTACCAACCCGAAGAACAAACAGACAGAAAATTACATAACCGGCCGGTTTGGATGAACATCGGTTTTATTTCCTTAACTTATGTGCTCATAAAATGCAGTCGTCCATGGCGCAAGTAGAGCTGGAAATTCAGGCCCTGAAGGACAATCTTCTGGATATGATCGAACTGGTGGAGAACCAGGTGTCCAAATGCAGGAAGGTAATTGAAAAGAAGGATGTACGACTTGCCAAAGAGGTAATTGCCGGCGAAACAAAGGTCAATGCCCAGGAACTTGCCATCGACAAGGATTGCGAGAACATCATTGCCCTGTATAACCCCGTTGCCGGTGACCTGCGGTTTGTATTGGCTACAATCAAGATCAGCAATGACCTGGAGCGCATTGCAGACAACGCATGCAGCCTGGCCAAATTCCTGAAGAAGTATGTTGCGCATATCGACCATAAACTACTCGACCAGTTTGATATTGAAAAAATGCTGCAAACATGCACCGTAATGCTGAACGATATGCATGAAGCACTTAAGAAGGAAGATACCAAACTTGCCCGAAAGGTATTTGACAAAGATCAGACCCTCAATGCAATCAACAGAAAATCCGTCAAGTCGGCTTCAACGTTACTAAAGGAACACCCGGAAGATCACAAAATCATCCTTCGCTTGTTTACCATTGTCAGAAACCTCGAGCGGATAGGCGACCTTACGAAAAACATTGGAGAAGAAATTGTTTTTCACATTGAAGCTCAGGTATTGAAACATCATAAACCTGAGCAATCCAAATCCTAGTTGCTGCTGTATCAGAAATGTCATACAAACGAACGGGCGTTACCACAGCCACACCGCTACCATTTAACTTATTTATACGGAACCGGAAACACGTAAACCCGGTGACAACATACGTCAAACCCTGATGACAGATTCACCTGACTACCTGCAATTCATTGTCGGCCAGGATGAAAAGTCTGGCTTTTGAAACACCTGAACGTGACCGGAAAAGTAGAAACGCCGCATGATCTCGTGAATTTATGTCATGGACAAGTTGAGCAGCTAAGGTTGCGGTCGTTTTTTCATAGCTTTTGCCACAACAAAAGAGCCCTCGCCATAGCCTGTCCTGACAGACTCCAATTCCTTGATTTCTTCCAATGCCCGAAAGAGGGTTTGACAAAATGTTACGTGCCTGAATCCGGAAGCATTCAGTTCGGCGAGTACTTTATCGACAGATTAGAAATTGGCATGTTTATAAAAAGTGCTCTCGGCCTTCCTGGCCTCGTACTGCTTTCCTAACGGGCTGTTTTTGTCAATAAAACTCACCACAAGGGTCCCTGAGCCCTTCAGGACGCGATGAGCCTCGCTGAAGGGTCCATGCAACTCATCGAAATAGATGATGCATGAATTCATCAGAACAAAATCAAACCGATGGTCGCCATAGGGAAGCCTCTCGGCCACGCCATCCATTATCTCAATGCCACGCCTGATGGCCAGTTCGCGCATATTAACCGCAGGTTCAATACCTTCCTTTATGCCTAAAGCCTGCGCGTAACGGCCAGTGCCAAGGCCTACTTCTATCCCGGAAAGCTTGTCGCCTTCGGGAAGCATTTCACGCAACGCTTCCACCTCCGATTGAAAAACATAAGGATACTCCTCAAACCATGCGTCATACTCTGCGACGTGATCATTAAAGGGCAAATGCGGTTTCATATGGATAAATTTAGTTTTCCCGGATAATCTGCGGGGCAGACCAGCTCCCCTGCTGAGTCTGTTTCCGGTCGAAGGAACCTTCAGAAAACTCCTGAGTAGCCGGATTCCGTTCCAGTTCCAGTTTTTTTAGCA
>DATBVZ010000655.1:0-5827 GCA_036515095.1 Cyclobacteriaceae bacterium
CAAACCAGCAGCATCAGCGCACCATGAAAGAGCCTGTTTGTGAACAGTATTCCCGAGGCTGCCGCTACGGCAAGGAAAGAAAAAATATAGAAGGCGTAGGTCATAACGGTTTGCCGGGGGGTTTGATCCGGGGCTTGAACACAGGGCGGGGAGATGCAGCAGGTCCTGCTTCACTGTCTGTTGGTTTAGTAACTGGCGCGTCAGCCGCTTTATCCCGCTGAAATGCTTCCAGCTTTTCCTTCTTTTCCCGGATCTCGGCTTCGCTCATTTCTGAAAATGCATAGTAATGCTCCCGGATATCGAACGTGCTGAAGTCGTAGACTTTTGTCATGGTCAGGCATTCTGTAGGGCATACGGTTGTGCACAATCCGCAAAAACAGCACTTGCCCATGTCGATGTCGAACGATGCAGCGTAAAGCCTCTTGGGTGTACCATCCGATGTCCTGCCGATCTCTTCGGTGGCCTTTATGGGCTCCATAGTAATACAGTCAACCGGGCATATCTTGGCGCACTTGTCGCAAACAATGCAGTCGTCGATCTCATTATGGAGTCTGTACCTGCCGGTATCGGGTACGGGAATGACCTCATGCGGGTATTGAATGGTGGCAATACCGACCCTCGACCTGAAGTAGGCCGGATCCGCAATGGACCTGATCTCGTTGCTCCTGGAGGCATTGAATAGGTGACGCAACGTAACGCGCAATCCGTCCCGGAGGGATCGGATGGCTGTGCCAATGTTTTTCCAATAGGATTGCTTTGTCCCTTTCATTGTGATTTGAGAGCAAAAATAAAGGTTATCGCGCCACAAAGAAGGGTTTCACGATTTTTGTGGTGTGGAAGGCGGCCGCGGCGGTACTTATACCGGTTTGGGAATGGTAAACCAAAAGGTGCTCCCCTTGCCTTCCTTGCTTTCGACCCAGATGCGCCCGCCGTTTTTTTCAATAAACTCTTTGCACAGGATCAGCCCAAGGCCTGTTCCCTTTTCATTGGCGGTACCGCGGGTGGTGTAGGGTGAAGTCTTGTCGAACAGGATCCGCTGAACGTCCCGGCTGATGCCGATACCGTTGTCATGTACGGAAACCAGCCAGTCTTTTTCCTGTTCTTTGGCATCAATTATGACAGAACCGCCATCGTTGGTGAATTTTATGGCATTCGTGATCAGGTTTCTGAGAACCAGGTTGATGGTATTCGAGTCGGCAAAGGCAACAGACTCTTCCCGGACATTATTGATGAGGGATATTTGTTTGGACTGCAGGGATCCCAGCATTTGAATGTTCTCGTCAATCATTTTCGAGAGGTCGATCCGGGCAGCCTGCAGGCTGAGCTTGTCCATTTGCAGCAGTGTCCAATCGAGTAGATTGTTGAGCAAGGTGCGTGTATGGTTAAACCGAATCCGGAGTTCCTTGGTTTGTTCTGCAAAATCGGCCTGGCTAAGCCCGCCTTTCGACATAATATCCAGAATACCCGACAGTGCGTTGATCGGCGACCGGAGATCGTGGGAAATAATGGAGAAGAACTTGTCCTTGACCTGATTCAATCGCTCCAGCTCCTCGCTGCGGGCCTGCGTTTCTTCCTGGTGCAACAGGAGCAGTTTATTTATCTCCTTCCGGCGCTGGCCGCTGCGGTACACACTTACGAGCAGCAACACACAAAGGCCAAACACGATGGCCAGAATGTTGCGAATGAATTCCTCTCTTTTAAGGGCATCCTTCTGGCGTGCATCAATCTGATTGAGGGCGGCAATTTCCAGATCCCTGGTTTCCGTCTCGTAGCGGATCTGGTCGCGGTATAATTTCTGCAGCATTTCCTGGCTGAACAGGCTGTCTTCGAGGGCCACATATTGCTTAAAGTATTCCAGGGCTCTTCTATAGTCACCGCGCATCTCCCAGATGGCATGCAGGTTTTTATAGCAGTCGATCTCCAGGACACGGGCATTCACAGCGTGCGCCTGCGCAAGGCTTTCTTCAATATATTCCTGCGCTGCATCGTAATCAGTCTGGTGCAGGTAAACAATGCCCCTTCCCAGGTTCACCTGGGCGATACCAAATTGATTGTTTGTCTTGTCGTAGAGTATTTGCGTGGAGTCGTAATACGAAAGGGCCTTGGAGTAATCCTTCTTATACAAATAGCTGTTGGCCATCTTGATGAATGTCTTCGGTTTCAGTTCTCCCAACTGCTGCTCGTTGATCTGATGCATTGCCTTGTGTAATGCATTAAGGGCGGAATCGTAGTTTCCTTTCCGCATCTGGACGTCGCCAAATTCGTCGTAATAGTAAGGCAATCCCGGCTTGTCGTTGATCTGATTGCTGATTTTGAGTGACAGGGCAAAGTGATTCAGGGCACGGTCGTACTCCTCCAACTCTTTGAAGACACGGCCTACGTTATGCAGGGAAATGGCCATGTTCAACGAGTCGTTGGTCCGCTTGGCGATGGTATACGACTGGGTGAAATAAAAGTAAGCATCGTCATACTCCCCGATGTCGTAGTAGTCATTGCCCAGGTATTTGTACGATTCGGTAATCATGGCGCTGTCGTTTGCCGCAGTGGAGCTTTGCAGTGACAGGTTGTCGTATTTCAGGGCCGTGCTGTAATCACCGTTCAGGGTATAGCAGTATGCCATATTCCGGTAACTGTCTGCTTTCGCCCAGGGGAGGTCGAGTTTCTCGGAGAGTTGAACAGCTTCGTTCGCGTAGGAAAAGCATTTCTCAAAGTCTAAAAACTGATACAAACCGGAAAGTCTAATCTGTATCCTGATCCTGAGCGAGTCGGAAATATCCTGGCCGAGCAGGTTTTCGAGACTGTCGCTCTGATGAACCTGAGCCTGAATCGAATAACACGCAAGAAAGAGTATGCCGATGGTAAATAAATTTCTCAGGGTAATCACCATAAAAAGATTTTCCAGAATCCGCAAAGAATGACCAATATCAAACCGGCGGGAGTCAGGTATTTCCAGCTTAGTCCCATCAGTTGATCTACTCTCAATCTGGGGTAAGTCCAGCGAATCCACATCTGAATCACAACAAAAAACAGGGATTTACCCAGCAGCCAAAAAATCGCCCATGCTGAAGCTGCCCACGTTCCCGGCATTCCGTTCGTCCAGGTTCCCAGTTTCACTAACCCTATATTTGGCAGGGGGGAGTTCCAACTCCCGAAAAACAACACCACGCCCAATATGCTCACCAACAGCATCATACCGTATTCCGCAAGCATTATGACGGCCCACCTGAAGCCACTGTATTCGGTCTGGAATCCTGCCACCAGTTCCGATTCGGCTTCGGGAAGGTCGAATGGTGCACGGTTGCACTCAGCGAGAGACGCAATAAAAAAGATAACCCATGCCACAAATAACAGGGGCATACGAAAAACATTCCAGGTCAGAAATCCCCCTATCGAACTGACGTCGAGTCCCCACGAGGAAATTCCAAACAGGTATATGGGCTCCTTCGAGTACGGACTCTGTTGCAGTGAAATTTCCTGCAGGTCAAGTGTCTGACCGATCATGCAGACACACAGCACAGACAGGCCAAGCGGAACTTCATAGGAAATTATTTGTGCGGCAGACCGGAATGTGCCAAGCATGCTGTACTTGTTGTTGGACGACCATCCGGCTATCATGATCCCGATCACATCCAACGACACGACTGCAAGAAGGAGAAAGATGCCGGATGAAACCGATGCTCCGGCCCATGCCGGAGAAAGCGGGATCACGGCAAACCCCGCAAATACGGCAGTGAATATGATGACAGGCGCAAGCTTGAACAGCAGCGGGTCGGCTTTTGCCGGTACGATGTCTTCCTTTTGAAGAAGTTTGAGCAGATCGGCAACCGACTGCGCCATGCCGTAGTAGCCTACTTCCATAGGGCCCAGCCTGTCCTGAATGAATGCCGATACCTTGCGTTCACCGTAGATGGCACCTATGGCATAGAGCACCAGGAAAGGAAGAAAGAACAGTATCGTAGTCAAGTCCTCTGGATTTAAAAACCCCTAATTTGACAAAATTACGGCAGTGTTTTGCTAAAATAATGCGCAAAACAATACATCCAACTTATTGAGAGGGGTAATGGAGGTTTCCAATAGAACGGGCTATGCAGTCTGGTTCAGTACGGGTTCCAGGGTATAGGATATCGATGCAAGCCTTACCTCATGGATCTCCCGGTGTTCGCAATACGAACAATGGTAGTGCTGATGCAGCAGGCCGCGTTCCGTTTCAGTCGGCATTATTTGCACGGACTCCTCTTCTATCTTCATGGTGTAGTAACCGCATTCAGGGCATTCCTCGGCGTGTTGATAGTTGTAGTATTTCTCGATCTTTTTGTACCCGGTTTCCCCATCGATCCACACATCATAGTCGATGGAGTGTATGGCTTCATCTGCAATCTGTGTCGGGTCCAGATGCGCGTCCTCCTCAGCTTCACTGAGCTTCCGCATTGCATTTCCCGAAGGAGAGATCCGTGGGCTTTCGCGCAGGCGCATAAGCCGTTTCTCAACATTGCCCGGATAATAAACCCGGATCATTCCGAAGAAGATGAAATAGGTGATGATGCTCAGACTGACCGTTGCAAAAATTCTCACGTAAAACCATAGCATGGACTTGCCGGCAATGGTTATGGTGCCGATAGAGTTGACGAACAAGGCAGTGGCGATGATCAACATGACAATGGCAGACCAGAAATACTTGATCTCATGAAGATTGATGTAATCATACTTTTCCTTGTTATCCCGGATCTTCGAGACCTTTACTTCATAGTAAACAATAAGTGCAACGCTTGTGGCAAGTGCGGCGTACGCACAGTACCGCATGACGCTATCCCATAAGTCGAAAAAAATAATGGATGTTTCCATAGCAACTTGTGATGATTTTGGTTTATTAAATATATTAATTTTATTGCAGGAAATCAGTCAGAGAGGGCTTAGATCTTACCTTTTCCGTACTATTGTAAGATTTATCCGGCAAGAGTTAACAATTGGCATATGTCATATAACCTGCTTAGAGGAAAAAGGGGGATCATTTTCGGCGCCCTGGATGAGAATTCCATTGCCTGGAAAACGGCGCTCAAGGTCAGGGAGGAGGGCGGTTCGTTTACGCTTACCAACGCGCCAATAGCCATGCGCATGGGTAAGATCAATGAGTTGGCGGCACAATGCGGCGCCCAGGTTATACCGGCGGACGCCACTGTCGAGCAGGAGTTGAAAGACCTGTTTGCAAGGTCAATTGAAATTCTCGGAGGCAAGCTCGACTTTGTGCTGCATTCCATAGGCATGAGTCCCAATGTCAGGAAGGGCAAGAGCTACGGCGATCTGAACTACGAGTGGTTTCTTAAGACGCTGGACATTTCGGGCGTATCCTTTCACAAAGTGCTCCAGACTGCCGAAAAAACGGACGCGATGAACGAGTGGGGATCAATCGTTGCCTTGTCCTATATCGCAGCTCAGCGCACGTATCCGGACTACTCGGATATGGCACAGGCCAAAGCCGTTCTTGAATCCATTGCCAGGAGTTACGGGTATCGGTTCGGAAAAACCAAGAGGGTCCGGGTTAATACGATATCGCAGTCGCCAACCAAAACAACAGCCGGTACCGGCATTTCCGGGTTTGACGCATTCTACGACTATGCGAACATGTTGTCACCGTTAGGAAATGCTTCCGCGGAAGACTGCGCAAATTATATAGTGGTGATGTTCTCTGATTTAACGCGCATGGTGACGATGCAAAATCTCATGCATGACGGCGGATTTTCAACAACGGGCATCAGCGAAGATCTCATCGAAAGACTTGCCAGGTAGGCAACATCGCCGGTACATGGGTGCTATCACCAGGATACGGTAA